>DASZFX010000403.1:0-8611 GCA_035939375.1 Roseiarcus sp. | reverse complement strand
AAACGGTTGGGCCGGGTGGCAATGGCTGTTTCTCATCGAAGGGGCGCCCTCGATCATCGCCGGCATCGTCACGCTCTTCTACCTCACAGATCGACCGGAGGAGGCCAATTGGCTGAGCAGCGAAGAGCGGCGCCTCATCGTCGATGACCTGGAGCAAGACAAGCGGGACATGGGAGAGCGGGAGCACAACATCCTCGCGTCGCTGCGCGATCCGAAACTGTGGCTGCTCATCCTGATTTTCTTTTGCATCGTCGCCGCCAATTCGGCCCTGACGTTCTGGGGGCCGAGCGCCGCCAAGGACATGGGCTTTAACGATTCGACGACAGTCGGCTGGATCATGGCGGCGATCTATCTTTTCGGCGGGGCGGGCATGATCCTCAATGGCGCTCACTCGGATCGGTCCGGCGAAGCGCGCTATCATTGCGGCGTCGCCGCGCTCATTGGGGCGGTAGCGATGGCCGTCTTGGGCTTTGTCATCAATACCGGCGCCGTTCTTCCCCTCATTGCGCTCGCCGTTGCGATCGTCGGCACGATGAGCGCCATTCCGGTCTTCTGGCAGATGCCAAATCGCATTCTGTCCGGCGCCGCGGCAGCGGCAGGCGTCGCTGTGATCAATTCGATCGCCAATCTTGCCGGCTTTGGGTCGCCTTGGCTGATCGGCGAGCTCAGATCTTCGACCGGCGGCTTATCTTCCGGTTTGCTGGCGATCGCCGCCGTCGAGGCGGCGACCTTCCTGCTGATCCTTCGGTTCAATGAAGGGAAGCCTGCAAGAGCTGGTTCCGAATCGTAAGCGCGTGGGGCGCTCCGCCTAGCGGCTACAATTCTCGCCAAGGTCAGCGAAATCCGCTTGAAAGCGTACGCGGCGGTGCTAGCGTCGAGAGGCAGTGTGTCCTATTCAGGGGCGGCAAGATGAATGATGCGATCGAAAGGCGAGTTTTCCTCACCGCGGGCCTCGCTGTCGGCGCGCTCGGCGCATCGAGCGTTGCGGCGGGCGCCCAAACCGCCGTCACGCCGCGGATGACGCTGCATGCGCTTGACGTTTACAGCGGCAAGCCTGCGGCAAATATGCGCGTCGATCTTTCCGTTCTGGACGGACAGAACTATCGTCTCATCAAGACCGTCAACACGACCGTCAGCGGTCGTCCGGAGGGCCCTGTCCTCAGCGGCGAAGAATGCAAAGTCGGCGAATACGAATTGTTGTTCCATGTGGCCGATTATTACGCCGGCCTTGGAGTCAAACTTCCCAGTCTTCCCTTCCTGAACAAAGTGCCGGTTCGATTCGCGGTCTTTGAGCCGGCGGCCTATCACATTCCGTTGCTTCTCACGCCCTGGAGCTATTCGACCTATCGAGGGAGCTGAGATCGATGCGCTTATACAAACCGAAGGCGCAGTGGATCGTGTTTGTTGCAAGGAGGCGGGCATGACGACGAACGCGATCGGGCGAAGGGAAGTTCTTGGGACCGGCGCCGCGCTCGCCGTTGTCGCCGCAATCGGGTCTGACGCCGAGGCGCAGTCGAAGACGCCAAGCCGGCTCACAACGCATGTGCTCGACACTTATAGCGGCATCCCCGGCGAAGGCGTGACGATCGACTTCCTCAAGATGGAAGGCGATCAGTACAAGCTACAAAAAACTGTGACCACCAATCACGACGGGCGGTCAGGCGAACCGCTTCTGCCCGTGGAAGGCGCGGCGGCGCAGGGTCAATATCGCCTCGTGTTTCATGTCGCCGACTATTTCAGAAAGTCAGGCGCGCAACTTCCAAACCCGCCTTTCATCGACAGAGTTTCTATCGATTTCGCCATCTACGAAGATAAAGAGCACTATCACGTGCCGCTGCTCTGCTCCCCATGGAGCTACACGACCTATCGCGGCAGCTGACGCCGGGTCGGCGGCCTCGGTCGGCGCATCGGCGTTTCGCGGCCCGAGTCCTCGAAGGGGTCGGGCCGCTCTGCGATGGAATCAGCGCCTGCCGCTGACATCGCCCATTGGCGCTGAGCGCAGGGCCGACGCTGACCTGAGCGTCTTTGGCGAGGCGGCCTTGATCGGAGCCGGGAGCGGCTCGATTGCGCGGTCCCCGTCCGCCTTTCCTCTGGCGACCCTTCTTGCCATAGGTTTGCGCTTTTTGGGGATGGCGACCACAACGCCATTGCTGCGAGCCCGATAAGCTTATGCTATCAGTCCCGCCCGAGGCGCGGCAGGCGCCATAACGAATCGGCCCTTGGCGCGCTCGCGCGGGCATAGATAACACGGGTTTTCCATGGCGCAGCTGCCATCCTTCGACCTCGCCGACCTCAAACGCCGGATGCAAACGGCTTTGCAATCGCTGAAGCATGAGCTCGGCGGCCTTCGAACCGGGCGCGCTTCGGCAAGCCTTTTGGAGCCGGTTCAGGTCGAGGCCTACGGCCAGAGAATGCCGATCAATCAGGTCGCGACGATCAGCGTGCCCGAGCCGCGCGCGCTTTCGGTGCAGGTTTGGGACAAGAGCATGGTGTCGGCGGTCGACAAAGCGATCCGCGACGCCAATCTCGGCCTCAGCCCGACGGTCGAAGGCCAAGTCCTGCGCATACGCATTCCCGAACTCAACGAGCAGCGTCGCAAGGAGATGGTCAAGGTCGCGCATAAATATGCTGAAGAGGCGCGCGTCGCGGTCCGCCACGTACGGCGCGACGGCATCGACGTCCTGAAGCGGCAATTGAAGGACCGCGCGATCAGCGAAGACGACGAGAAGCGCCACGAAACAGAGGTGCAAAAGGCCACCGATCAGGCGATCCATGACATCGACCAGGCGCTTGCCGGCAAGGAAAAGGAGATCATGCAGGTCTAGCGCTCGTCGAGCGCCCTGCCAGAGCCGCGCATGATGAAGCCGACGATCGATCACGACGCCGACGCGCCGAATTTCTCGGCGCCCGTTCATGTCGGCATCATCATGGATGGCAACGGACGCTGGGCAAAGGCGCGCGGCCTGCCCCGCTACGAGGGCCATCGCCGCGGCGTCGAGGCGGTGCGTCGCGCGGTGCGCTCGGCGGTCGAACTCGGTTTACGCTACCTGACGATCTATAGTTTCTCCTCCGAGAACTGGAGCCGGCCCGCCGAGGAAATCTCGGACCTGATGGGCCTGCTGAAGCGATTCATCCGCAACGACCTCGCTGAATTGCACCGGAACAGCATTCGCGTGAAAATCATCGGCGCGCGCGACAATCTCGCCCCCGATGTCGCGGCGCTGCTCGGCGAAGCCGAGGAGCTGACCCGCGGCAATGGCGGATTGACCCTGGTCGTCGCCTTCAACTACGGGGCTCGTCACGAGATCGTCGAAGCGGCTCGCCGCCTCGCCGCCGATGCAACGGCCGGCAAGATCGACGCCGCCGCGATCGACGAGGGCGCGTTAAGCCTGCGACTCGACACCGCGGGCATCCCCGATCCCGATCTCGTCATCCGCACCTCCGGCGAGCAGCGCCTGTCGAATTTCCTGCTGTGGCAAGCGGCCTATGCGGAACTGGTGTTTCTGCCGATCCATTGGCCGGATTTCGATCATGCGGCTTTCGAATCCGCCTTGGCGCAATATGCAGCGCGCGAGCGCCGCTTCGGCGGCGTTGCGTCGGAGACTATCGTCAAATCGGCGTCGTGAGCGCCTGATGGCCGCCGAATTGCAGCCCGAAGCGAGCGAGGCCGCCGCAGCGGAGCGATCCACGCGCAAGAGTTCCGAATTGCCCGTGCGCATCGCGGCCGGCGCTGCGATGATCGCGCTCGCGCTCGGCGCGGTTTGGGCGGGCGTCACCTGGTTCATGCTGTTCTGGCTCGCCGCCGCGGCGCTGGTGAATTGGGAGTGGCAGGGGCTGATCGGCGGCGAGCGCAGGAATTTGCGCGTCGGCCTCGGCAACATCACGCTGGCGATCGCCGCCGTCCTTGCGGCGAGCAACGAGGCGCCCCGCGCGATCGTCGTCGCGCTCGTCGGTGCGGAGCTTGTCGCTTTTTTCGGGGGCCGGCGCAGCCAATGGCCGGCGGGCGGCGTCCTCTATGCCGGCGCAATGCTGATCTCGGTCTGCGTGCTACGCTCGAGCGAAGAATTCGGCGCGCGCGCGATCCTTTGGCTGTTCGCTCTGGTTTGGGGCGTCGACATCATGGCCTATTTCGGTGGAAGGTTGATCGGAGGACCAAAACTGTGGCCGCGCGTTTCGCCGGGCAAGACTTGGTCGGGTTTCTTCGTCGGCGTCATTTGCGGCGCGGCGGCCGGGACCTTGCTGGCGCCGGATGGCGGGGGAAGAATTCATCTCTTCGCTTTCGGACTTCTCGGTGGAGCGCTCGCCCAAGGCGGCGATCTGTTTGAATCGGCGATCAAGCGTCGTTTCGGCGTCAAGGATTCGAGCCATTTGATCCCAGGCCATGGCGGGCTCATGGATAGGCTCGACGGTTTCATCGCCGCGGCGGTTTTCGCGGCGGCCGTCGGCGCGGCGCGCGGCGGTTTTGTTCATGCGGCCAAGGGGCTTTTGCAATGGTGAATTTGTGACGCGGTCCGCCCAATCTTTCGCCCCGAACAACGCCCCTTCGCCCGCCTGGCGATCCCGACCGCGGCGCCTCGTCATTCTGGGCGCCACCGGCTCGATCGGGCGCTCCTGCGCCGAGGTCATTCTCGGCGCGCCGGGCTGCTTTGAAGTTGCGGCGCTGGCCGGCGGGCGCGACGGCGCAGCTCTCGCTAAGGCGGCGATCGCGCTTGGCGCGCGCTTTGCGGCGATCGCCGAGCCCTCGGCCTATGGCGCGCTCAAAGCCGGGCTCGCCGGTCACGACGTGGAGGCCGCCGCCGGTCCGGAAGCGGTCCGCGAAGCGGCATTGCGCGACGCCGATCTCGTCGTCGCCGCCATTGCGGGAACGGTCGGCCTCGCCCCGACCTACGCGGCGATCGCCGCCGGCAGGACGGTCGCGCTCGCCAACAAGGAGACGTTGGTGTGCGCCGGCGCGCCGATGATGGCCGCCGCGCAGGCCTGCGGCGCCCGACTTTTGCCGCTCGATTCCGAACATAATGCGATTTTCCAGGCGATGGGCGGGCGCGACGCCTCCAAAATCGACCGCATGACCCTGACCGCTTCCGGCGGCCCTTTTCGCGATTGGAGTTTCGAGCGGATCGCCGCAGCGACTAAGGCCGAGGCGCTCGCCCATCCGAATTGGGCGATGGGGCCGAAAGTGACGATCGATTCGGCGAGCCTGATGAACAAAGGGCTCGAGCTTGTCGAGGCTCATCACCTGTTCGGCGTCCCTCCCGAGCGGCTCGATGTGTTGGTCCATCCGCAATCCGTCGTCCATGGCCTTGTCTCGTTCGTCGACGGCTCGGTCATCGCCGGCATGGCCGCTCCGGACATGAAGACGCCGATCGCCCACTGCCTGGCCTATCCCGACCGTATCGGCTCGGGCGTCGCCCCGCTGGATCTTGCAGCGACGGGGCCCTTGACCTTCTCGCGCCCCGATTTTGCCCGCTTCCCGGCGCTGCGTTTGGCGATCGGCGCGCTTCGCCACGGCGGGGGAGCGCCGACCGCGTTGAACGGCGCCAATGAGATCGCGGTCGATGCGTTCCTCGGCGACCGCATCGGTTTCGGAGCCATTGCCCCGCTGGTTGAAAAGGTGTTGGAGCAATCCCTGCGGGCGGGCGATCTGGCCGCGCCGGGCTCCGTGGAGGAGGCGCTGAGGATTCACTATACCGCGAGAGATAGGGCCGAGGCTCTCTTGGCCTAACGTTAGACCTGAGGCATTGTGCGTAACGAATTGGTAACCACATTGTAGCGAAGCGGCGCCATGGCCCGCTGAGCGCGTGCTGTTAGGACGCCGCGATGAGTTTTTTCAGTGGAATGATCAGCGCTTTGTCCGGCGCGAGCTGGTATGTGCTGCCCTTCGTGGCGATCCTCAGCGTGGTCGTCTTCTTTCACGAGCTCGGCCATTACCTCGTCGGGCGCTGGTGCGGCGTCAAAATCGACACGTTCTCGCTCGGCTTCGGCCCTGAGCTTTTCGCCCGTGTCGACAAACGGGGAACGCGTTGGCGCGTCGCCGCGCTGCCGCTCGGCGGCTATGTGAAATTTCACGGCGACGCCAATGCGACGAGCGCGCCGGACGCTGAAGCCCTCGCCCAAATGGCGCCGGCGGAACGCCGTCTAACCCTCGCCGGCCAGCCGCTTATCAACCGGGTCGCCATTGTCGCGGCCGGGCCGATCGCCAATTTTCTGCTGGCGATCGTAATCTTCACAGCGTCTTACGCGCTTTCCGGGCAATATACTCTGGCCCCGCGGGTTGGCGGCCTGGAGGCCAATAGTCCCGCCGAGCTTGCGGGCTTCGCCCCCGGCGATCTCATTCTCACCGTCAACGGCGAGAAGATCGACAGTTTCGAGGAATTGCACCAGTCGGTCACCAATAACGCCGGCCTCGAGCTGATCTTCGGCGTCGACCGGGCCGGCAAGCAGATCACGATCGCCGCGACGCCGACCATCGGCCTGGAGGATCTTGGGCCGTTCGGCAAGCGCCGGGTCAGTCGGCTGGGCGTCAAGGCCTCGGCGGATCCTTCCGATCGGCGTTTCGAGACCTGCTCGCTGCCGCGCTGCGCGCTGTGGAGCGTCAAGGAGACATGGTCGGTCGTCCAGGGGACGGGCGCCTATCTGGTCGGCCTTTTCGCGGGCCGCCAGTCCGTCGATCAGATTTCCGGCGCGCTAGGCGTCGCCCAGGTCGCCGGCGAAGTGGCCAAGATCAGCCTTCTGGCGCTCGTCGGCCTGACCGCCTTGTTCTCCGTCTCGGTCGGATTGATGAACCTCTTGCCGATTCCCATGCTCGACGGCGGCCACCTTCTGTTCTATGCAATCGAGGCGCTGCTCGGTCGTCCGCTGAGCGAAAAGACCCAGGAGATCGGCCTGCGCGTCGGCATCGCCATCGTCGCCACGATCGTCATATTTTCCGTGTCGAACGACCTCCTGCGCCACGTGCTCTCCAGCGCCGGCTAACCTCGGGCCGGGCGCAAAGCGTGTCGCCTTGGCAACGCTCCGCTGAAATGATTGATATCCGGCAATAGCGGTTTGCAGGCGTCTGACAAAAAGGTTAGAACGCCTGCAGGCCACCGGCGTCGTTCGCGAGCGACGAGCCGGGGTGGACGCGTCAAAAGACTAACAATTACAAAGAACCATCGCCGACAGCCAACGATTCGGCGAGGAGCTGCCAACAGCGGACGGGGAACCTGGGCCAAATGCAATTTATTCGTGGTTTCCTAGGCGGACTGGTCTTCGCGGCGTGTTTGGCGTTTGGCGTGTTGGGCTCGGCTTCGCCCGCTTCGGCCCAGGCGCAGGCTCAGTCCCAGGCGATCATCGTCGAGGGCAATCACCGGGTCGATTCGGATACGGTGCGCTCCTATTTCAGCGGAACCGATCAAGCCGCGGTCGACAAGGGCGTAAAGGACCTGTCGGCGACTGGAATCTTCTCCAACGTCAGCGCGCGGATCGTCCACGGTAAGGTGATCGTCAAGGTCGTCGAGAGCGACATTATCGTTAACCGCGTCGCTTTTGAGGGCAATAGCAAGATCAAAAGCGATCAATTGGCGGTGGAGGTCCAATCCAAGGCGCACAGCGGCTATAGCGAGGCCGTCGCCCAGGGCGACATCGAACGCATCAAGGAAGTCTATCGCCGCACCGGCCGGAGCGACGCCAAAGTCTCGAAGCGCCTGGTGTCATTGCCGAACGGCAGGGTCGACCTCGTCTTCGCGATCGACGAAGGATCCAAGACAGGCATCAAAGCGATCAACTTCGTCGGCAACGAGCATTTTTCGGCGTATCGCCTGCACGGGCTGATGGCGACGACCACTATGAACTTCCTCTCCTTCCTCAAGACGAGCGACGTCTATGACGCCGATCGTCTCGCCTCCGACGAGGAAGCGATCCGTAAATATTACATGAGGAGCGGTTACGCCGACTTCAGGATCACCAATACGGACGTCCATTTCGACGCCAGTGAGGGCGGCTATATCATTACCATCACAATGGACGAGGGGCCCCAATATCACGTCTCGAGCGTCAAGGTGGATTCTCACATTCCCGGCGTCGACGGCGACGCGCTGTTGAGGTTCGTGAAATTGTCGCCGGGCAGCGTCTATGACGCGACCGCGCTCGAACTCTCGACCGAAGCGGTGACGCGCGACGTGGCGCGTCAGGGCTATGCGTTTTCGCAGGTGCGCCCGCACGGCGATCGCGACAACGCCGCCCATTTGATAGGGGTGGTCTTTACAGTCGACGACGGGCCAAAAGTTTACATCGAGCGGATCGACATCTCAGGAAACACGCGTACGCGCGATTACGTTATTCGCCGCGAGTTCGACATCGGCGAAGGCGATCCCTACAATCACGCTTTGATCGAGCGGGCCGAACGCCGCCTCAACAACCTCGGCTTCTTCAAGAAGGTGCATATCACCAACCGGCCTGGCTCTGCGCCCGACCGCGTGATTGTCGTCGTCGAGGTCGAAGATCAACCGACAGGCGCCTTCTCCATCGCCGGCGGATATTCCACGATCGACGGCGCGATCGCAGAAGTGTCGGTTACCGAGACCAACTTCCTCGGGCGGGGACAGTACGTGAAGCTGTCGGCCTCCTATGGACA
>DASZFX010000402.1:0-1873 GCA_035939375.1 Roseiarcus sp. | reverse complement strand
TAGCCGGTCATGGCGGTGTTGAAGCACACTTCGCCGACCGCATGTCCGGTCGCGCCGAGGCCGTGGCCTTCGAGCACCGTGCCGTCGGCGAGCACCAGCACGGCCGTGGGCGCGGGTTCCGCCCAGCCGCTCGCGGCTTGTTTGTCGTTCATGAGGTGCCTACATAGCCGCCGCGCCGGAAGGCGTCAAAGCGCCGAAAAGGCGCGGATTGGCGAGGTCGATATGCTCCGCGACGACATCAATTCGGCCCTCAAGGACGCGATGAAGAGCGGCGACAAGCGCCGGGTGTCCACGTTGCGACTCGTCAACTCGGCGCTCAAGAACGCCGACATCGAGGCGCGCGGCCAGGGCAAGGCGGCGCTCAGCGACGACGATCTCCTCGGGCTGTTGCAGAAAATGATCAAGCAGCGCCAGGAATCGATCGAGCTTTATGAGAAAGGCGGCCGCGCCGACCTCGCCGGCCAGGAGCGCGAGGAGATCGCGATCATCACCGCTTACCTGCCGCAGCAAATGTCCGACGATGACGCCAAGGCGGCGGTCGCCGCCGTGATCGGCGAGACCGGCGCGCAAGGCATGAAGGACATGGGCAAGGTCATGGGCGCGCTCAAGCAGCGCTACGCCGGCCGGATGGATTTCGGCAAGGCGAGCCCGATCGTGAAGGGATTGCTGAGCGGGTGACCTCCGCCGGAGCCTTGTGGATAGCCGGGACAAACTGCGCATTGCCGGCGCAATCGCCGTTTGGGCCTATATTGCAAGGCTAGCGAATCGGTAGCTCATGGCCTTCCCGCCGCAGTTTCTCGACGAGTTGCGCGCCCGGCTTCCGGTGTCGGAAGTCGTCGGCCGTCGCGTCAAGCTCAGGAAGGCGGGGCGCGAGTGGAAGGCGCTTTCGCCCTTCAACCAGGAAAAGACGCCCTCGTTCACGGTGAACGACCAGAAGGGCTTCTTTCACGACTTCTCCTCGGGCAAGCACGGCGACATTTTCGATTTCGTGATGGAGACCGAGGGCCTCACCTTCCCGGAGGCCGTCGAGCGCCTTGCCGGTATGGCAGGGCTGCCGGTCCCCAAGGTCTCGAAGGAAGCGCAGGCCCGCGAGGAACGGCGCAAGACGCTCCACGATGTCGTCGAACTCGCGGCAAAATTTTTCGAGGCGACGCTCGCGACACGTGCCGGCGCCAAGGCGCGCGGCTATCTCGCCGATCGGAGCATTGCGCCGGCAACGCAACTCAAATTTCGCCTCGGCTACGCGGCGGCCGAGCGCTACGCGCTCAAGGAGCACCTCGGCGCGCACGGCGTGTCGGTGCCCGACATGGTCGAGGCGGGATTGCTTATCTCCGGCGAAGACGTGCCGTTGCCGTTCGACCGCTTTCGCGACCGGGTCATGTTTCCGATCAGCGATTTCCGCGGTCGCGTGATCGGCTTCGGCGGCCGCGCGCTCAGCGCGGATGTCCAGGCCAAATACCTCAACTCGCCCGAAACGCCGCTCTTCCACAAAGGCTTGAATCTCTACAACGGCGCCGCCGCCCGGATCGCCGCCCATCAGGGCGCTCAGATCATCGCGGTCGAAGGCTACGTCGACGTGATCGCCATGGTGACGGCCGGCCTCGAAGCGACGGTCGCGCCGCTCGGCACCGCGCTCACGCAAGAGCAGCTTGGCCTGCTGTGGCGCATGGCCGACGAGCCGGTGCTCTGTTTCGACGGCGACAAGGCCGGCCGGCGCGCCGCTTATCGCGCGGTCGATCTGGCGCTGCCCCTTCTGACGCCGGGCAAGAGCCTCAAGTTCGTGAGCCTGCCCGAAGGGCACGATCCCGATGATCTCGTGCGCGCCGGCGGGCGCGAGGCGGTCGAGGAGATCATCAGCGCGGCGCGCCCGCTC
>DASZFX010000401.1:0-5662 GCA_035939375.1 Roseiarcus sp. | reverse complement strand
AGGAAAAGCCTCCTTCAATGCCTTCAACGCCTTCAACGCCCTCGACTCCTAGCGTCGGATCGAAGACGCATGCGTTTGACCCAGCCGGCTTAGACAGTGTCTGCACGAGAACCGGCGAGATCTGCCCGTCCTTCTGATCGCGGCGGTGGCGTTCCGCGAGTCAGCTGCGACTCGCGACATTGATTGGGTATGAAGCATGTGGGACGTGAGGCGCTTCGCGCCTTGCGTCCCACGAACGTTTTGGCGTGGCTTCCTCGTGAAGCGCGCGATGCGACGGCGCCAAGGTGTCGACGCGCTGAGCGTCGCGGCGGAATGTCGTTCGGACGATCCGGCTAGTACGACAGTGTGATGCAAGCCGGATCGCATTTGCCCGTGCGGCAGCGATTGCGCTTGAGCCGAGACTTGCGCTGCCGGCCTCGCAAGGACGAAATACAATTGAGCGGATACGTATCCAGGACGAAGTCGAGCATGACGGCTGCGACCTCGTCTCGCGGCGGAGAAAGATGAAGCCTGGGTTGTTTCGCCGGCGACCAACGCGCGGACGCGCATTCACCTTCGATTGCGTCGGCCCGCGCGAATGAGGCTCGCCGCCAAAGCGGCGGCGCAACCAAGGACGAGGCCGAGCGCGCCCCAGAGCGGCGCGACGACGCCGAGCTTGGTCAAGGCCGTTAGAAGCGCAATCGCCAGCGTCGCATAAATTGCCAGCCCCGCATCGTCGACGAACAGGCCGATGAATTCGCCGATCGCGGCGCGCAGCGCCTTCATCGGGCGCCTGCCGGCGCGCGCGCCGCGCCGCGCAGGAGCACACTCATGATCAGCGCGAAGGCCGCGATAAGCAGCGCGAGCGCGGGAATGGCGAAGTCGCCGCCCGGCCAATCCGCGCCGAGTCCCTCGCCGGTCCAGAAAATCCCGAAGGCCGTCAGCATGATTCCGACGACGAATTTCAATGCGTTCTCCGGCACGCGGGCGAGCGGGCGGTGGACGATCAGCCCGAGCGCCGCCACCAGCATGCAAGCCGCCGCCGCGCCGAGACCGGCGTAGCCGACAAGTCCGCGGCCGGCGCCGACGGCCAGGACGATGAACACCACCTCGACGCCTTCGATGAGCACGCCCTTGAAGGCGACGAGGAAGCCAAGGAGGTCGGCGCGCTTCTCAGCGGCCTGGTCAGCAAGCGCCTGTGTCTCGTCGGCGAAGACGCGCTCTTCGTCATGCAGCGCGACGAGCCCGGCGGCGCGCAGGATCGCCTTGCGGAGCCAGCGCAGCCCGAACAGAATCAAAAGGACGCCGACCGCATATTGCAGGAGCGCGATCGGAATGAATTCGAGCAGCGGCCCGAGCAGAAGGACAAGGGCGGCGAGCGCCAGCAGACCCAACGCGGCGCCGCCGAGCGCCGAGCGCCAGCCGCGCGAAAAGCCGACCGCCAGCACGATCGTCAACGCCTCGACCGCCTCGACGAAGGCGCCGAGGAAGGCCGCGCCGAGCGCGGAGCCGATCGTGGCGATTGAAGTCATCGAGGCCCGTCCGTCGCGGATGATCGACACGGCGCAGATGGCGCGACCGGCGCGGTTTGGCAAGTCGGCCGCCGGCAGGCGGCAGCGCCCTTCCCTTTTCCCCCTTTTTCCGCTATTGCAGCGCACAAATTCGACCGGACCGCAGGGCCGTCCGTGGTCGCGTTCCCTCACATCCGCCCTTAAATCAAGGCGTTCCCGCGCGGGCCCGATGCGCGCAGGGGGTCGCCTCGGAAAACGAATCGATGAACCTGCGCAACATCGCCATCATCGCCCATGTCGACCATGGCAAGACGACGCTGGTCGACCGGCTCCTGCAACAGTCCGGCGCCTTCCGCGAGAACCAGCGCGTCGCCGAACGGGTGATGGATTCCAACGATCTCGAGCGCGAGCGCGGCATCACCATCCTCGCCAAGGCGACTTCGGTCGTCTGGAGGGGAACGCGCGTCAATATCGTCGATACGCCCGGCCATGCCGATTTCGGCGGCGAGGTCGAGCGCATCCTCTCGATGGTCGACGGCGCGATCGTGTTGGTCGACGCTTCGGAGGGACCGATGCCGCAGACCAAATTCGTGGTCGGCAAGGCGCTGAAGATCGGCTTGAAGCCGATCGTCTGCATCAACAAAGTCGACAAATCCGACGCGCGACCGAGCGAAGTCGTCAACGAAGTCTTCGATCTCTTCGCCGCGCTCGACGCCTCGGACGAGCAACTCGACTTTCCGATCCTCTATGGCTCGGCCAAACAGGGCTGGATGGCTCTGAGCGCGGAAGGGCCGAAGGAGAATATGGCGCCGCTCTTCGATCTCGTGCTCCGCCACGTCGAGCCGCCGAAGGTCGGCGAAGGCGGCTTTCGCATGCTCGGCACCTTGCTCGAGGCCAATCCTTATCTCGGCCGCGTCATCACGGGCCGCGTCTTCTCCGGCTCGATCAAGCCCAATGCGCCGGCCCGGGTGCTCGATCATACCGGAGCGGTCATCGAGCAGGGCCGCGTCTCGAAAATCCTCGCCTTCCGCGGCATCGAGCGAACGCCGATCGAGGAGGCGGAAGCCGGCGACATCGTCGCCATCGCGGGCTTGGAGAAATTCAACGTCGCCGACACGCTCGCCGCGCCCGAGGTCGTCGAGCCCCTGCAGGCCCAGCCGATCGATCCGCCGACCCTGTCGATGACCTTCCTCGTCAATGATTCCCCGCTCGCCGGCACGGAAGGCGACAAAGTGACGAGCCGCGTCATCCGCGACCGCCTCTTCAAAGAGGCTGAAGGCAATGTCGCGCTCCACGTCGAGCAGGCGCCCTCGACCGATGCTTTCATCGTCTCCGGCCGGGGCGAGTTGCAACTCGCGATCCTCATCGAGACCATGCGCCGCGAAGGCTTCGAACTTGCCGTCTCACGACCAAAAGTGGTGCTCAGTCGCGACAAGAACGGCCAGACCCTCGAGCCGATCGAAGAAGTCGTCATCGACGTCGATGAGGAGCATTCCGGAATCGTCGTGAAAAAAATGTCGGAGCGCGAAGGCGAGATGATCGAAATGCGCCCGTCGGGCGGCGGCAGGCTGCGGCTGGTCTTCCACGCGCCGACCCGCGGCCTCATCGGTTATCTCGGCGAATTGCTGACCGACACCAGGGGCACGGCGGTGATGAACCGGCTGTTTCATGCCTTCGGGCCGTGGAAGGGCGAAATCGCGGGACGGCGCAACGGCGTGCTGATCTCCAATGACTCCGGCGAAGCGGTCGCCTACGCGATGTGGAACCTCGAAGATCGCGGCCCGATGATGATCGAGCCGGGCTGGAAAGTGTACCAAGGCATGATCGTCGGCGAACATACCCGCGACAACGACCTCGAGGTCAATGTCCTCAAGGGCAAGAAGCTGACCAATATCCGCACCCATTCCAAGGACGAGGCGGTGCGCCTGACCCCGCCGATCCAGATGACCTTGGAAAAGGCGCTGGCCTATATCGAGGACGACGAACTCGTCGAGGTGACGCCGAAATCGATCCGCTTGCGCAAGAGCCTCCTCGATCCGAACGATCGCAAGCGCGCCGAGCGCGCGAGAGCGAGCGGTACCTAGCGGGGGGAGACAACTCTCGAGGCGGCGCCGGGCGGGGCGCACAGCCGCGCCGCAACCTGTCACACATACGTCATCCGCCGCCGCTTTAGTGCGCCCCGCCATAAGCGGGGGACCTCACGGCGATGACAGCGATCAGCGATTTTCAAACCGCGTCCGCGCCGCATGCGCAGGGCAAGCCCAAGCTCGACCGGCCGATGGACTTCAGGACCTTACTGGTGTTCCTGGCCGTCCTCGCCAGCGGCCTGTTCTTCACGGCCTATAGCATCTATAGCGACCTCGAGGCGTCCGGCGGCGGCGCGAAGACGATCGCGCCCTATCTTTTGCTCGGCGTCGCCCTGCTGATCGCGCTCGGCTTCGAATTCGTCAACGGCTTCCACGACACCGCCAATGCGGTCGCGACCGTCATCTATACGCATTCGCTGGCCCCGCCGGTTGCGGTCGTGTGGTCTGGCGCGCTGAACTTCCTCGGCGTCTTGACCTCGAGCGGCGCTGTCGCCTTCGGCATCG
Organism: Roseiarcus sp.; assembly: GCA_035939375.1. GTDB lineage: Bacteria > Pseudomonadota > Alphaproteobacteria > Rhizobiales > Beijerinckiaceae > Roseiarcus. The sequence continues at coordinate 1,581 of DASZFX010000401.1, read as the reverse complement.
TCTCGCTGCTGCCCGTAGAGCTGATCCTGCAAGTTGGCTCAAGCGCCGGCTTCGCGATGGTCTTTGCGTTGCTCATCGCCGCCATCATCTGGAACCTCGGCACCTGGTGGCTTGGCCTGCCCGCCTCCTCGTCGCACACGATGATCGGGTCGATCATCGGCGTCGGCGTCGCCAATTCGCTGATGCGCGGCCAGGACGGCACGTCGGGCGTCGATTGGAGCAAGGCGACGGAGATCGGCTATGCGCTGCTGCTGTCGCCGATCTTCGGCTTCGTCCTTTCGGCGGCGCTGTTGCTGATCATGAAATTCCTGGTTCGCCAGCCCGCCCTCTACAAGGCGCCGATCGACAATTCGCCGCCGCCATGGTGGATCCGCGGGCTGCTGATCTTCACCTGCTCCGGCGTCTCCTTCTTCCACGGCTCGAACGACGGCCAGAAGGGCATGGGCCTGATCATACTGATCCTGATCGGCGTGGTGCCGACGTCCTACGCGCTCACTCGCGCCTTGCCGGAGAGCTATATGGCGACCTTCAGCGCCAATTCGCAGGCGGCCTCGAAAATCGTCGACGCGAAGGCGGCGGGCCTCAACGTGATCGGCGACCCTCGCCCCGCGGTGACGCAATATGTCCACGACCGAAAGCTTACCGAAGGAACCTATCCTTCGCTCGCGGTCTTCATTCGCGACATCGCCAGCCAGGTCGAGCAATATGGCTCGCTCGCCAAGGCGCCGCTCGACAAGGTCGGCAACATCCGCAACGACATGTACCTCGCCTCCGAAGCTCTACGCTTTCTGATGAAAGACAAGGAAAACGATCTCAAGCCCGATGAGGTCGCGAGCCTCAACACCTACAAAAAGTCGCTCGATGCCTCGACCAAGTTCATCCCGACCTGGGTCAAGATCGTCGTCGCCATTGCGCTTGGCCTCGGCACGATGGTCGGCTGGAAGCGCATCGTCGTCACCGTCGGCGAGAAGATCGGCAAGGAGCACCTGACTTATGGCCAGGGCGCGGCGGCCGAACTCGTCGCCATGGCGACGATCGGCGCGGCGGACGGTTTCGGCCTGCCTGTTTCGACGACGCATGTCCTGTCGTCCGGCGTCGCCGGGACGATGGCGGCCAACGGCTCCGGCATTCAGCTCTCGACCTTGCGCAACATTGCGCTGGCCTGGGTGCTGACCCTGCCTTGCGCGATGGTCCTCTCGGGCGTCTTGTTCTTCATCTTCCGCAATCTGTTCTGAAAGACCGGGCCGATAACCGCTGATTGACCGCATCGTACCTTATCGCCGCGGCCTGCCCTTATCCGGCCCTTCGGGCCACCTTCTCCGGCAAGCAAGCGGGAGAGGGGTTTGCTCCTTCGGCGCGCACGGCCTCGGGCTCCGCGCAGGGCCCCTCTCCTTATTGCGGGGAATGGGTTGGGGTGAGGGCAAGCCGCGCCCAAAATTATCCAGACGACCTGCGGTTATCCAACGAGGGGAAGAGCCGCGGGCCGCCTCGGCTGGTTTCCCGCGCGGCGATTGTCTAAGATCGCGGGCGGGAGCGCCGCATGCCGACAGTCGACGATGTTTTAGCGAAAATCGACGCCAA
>DASZFX010000400.1:0-4203 GCA_035939375.1 Roseiarcus sp. | reverse complement strand
TTTAGCGGCCTTGAAGAAATCAGCGTCGATGCAATAAGTCGCCCGATAGCGCTCGAACTCCTCCCTTTGCAGATAGGTCGAGCCGAGCATGTTGCCCGATGTCTCTCCGATGCTCGGGCGATAATGATGCTCGATGACGATCTCGCGACCGGCGGGAAAGGTCTGAGTCCAGAAGTAAGTCGATTTCAGAGTCCACGACGGCGCCAGATGATGCTCCATGCCCTTGCCGACGTCGTAGTCGTCAGGGATCGCCGCCTCCAGCGCCCGGAGCTCGGCCTGATGCTCGGGCGACAAGCCATCGAGCGCCTCGGCGGCCTCATGGAATTGCGCGGTGAGCGGAACGCCGAGCGTCTTGAACTGCGCCGTCCTGTCGACCCCCTTCACGAGAATTTTCTGCTCGAGCCCGGCCGTGACCGGTTTGCCGTCGGCGATGCTCTGAAAGTCGAGAAAATTCTCCGCGTTCTGCGTCGGGACGGCTATGCCGGTGTCGGGCCCATCGAAGACGACGTCAGGCATGGGAAAGGCGACCGTGGCGGTCACATCCTCCGACGCCGCGTTGAAGAAGCGGTAGCGGACGCGGATTTCCTTTTCGGAGACGAAAAGGTCCTCGGACCGCATTTCGACGCTCGGACTTTTGGCGAAGACGAGTCCGCCGGTCGTCAGCTCGGCCGTCGAATCATTGGCGAAAGCCGGCGCCGAAGCCAGGGCGGCCGAGACAGAGCAGGCGAATGCAGCCGAAATCGCGAGCCTTCTCAGACAGGCGCTCACCGGACCTCCCAGACCAGCCGAAACGGCCTGAGGAGGCTTATCGCGCGGCGCGATGTAAAACTGAAGCCTTTACTGGCGGGCGGGAGGCGAAAATTCGCCGTGTCGGACGCGTTCTGGCAGGCGTGCGGCGAAAGCAGCGGCCTTTTCCTCGCCATGAATGGCGACGAGTTCGCGAAAGGCGGCGCAAAGGGCGGCCTCGGCGAATAGATCGACGTCGACGCCATCGAGCAGCGCCTCGGCGAAAGCCTCGCTGACATAGCCAAGCGCGAGGCGTCGCGCATCGGCGGCGGCCAGCTCGTCAAGGGAGCGGGGAAGGGACGCAAACATAACGGGCGCCAGTCTATTTCGAACCGCCGCCTCAAGCGAAGCTGAGTCTTGCGAAAAGGTTAACGGGGACAAGCAGGTAACCCCCGCCGATCCCCTTTTCCGCGACCCTTGGACGCGAGGTCGCCCGACTTGCCGCGCGGCCCGGGCTGGGCGATCTTTGCGCCGGATAGGAGACGCCCTTGGCCGAAAAGCCGAAACCGCCCCGCCTGCTCACGTCGGTCATGCATGACGACGGGATTTGCCGCTGTCCCTGGCCGGGCCACGATCCGCTCTATGTCGCCTATCATGACCAGGAATGGGGCGTGCCCGAATGGGACGACCGGGCTCTGTTCGAGAAACTCATTCTCGACGGTTTTCAGGCCGGCTTGTCCTGGATCACGATTCTTCGCAAGCGTGATGCGTTCCGCGCCGCTTTCGACGGGTTCGATCCGGAAAAGATCGTACGCTACAAGCCGGCGAAGATCGAAAAGCTGATGAACAATCCCGGCATCGTGCGCAACCGCGCCAAAATCCAGGCGACGACGGCCCTCGCCCGCGTCTATCTCGATCTTGCCGAGCGCGGCGGCTTCGCGCGGCACCTCTGGAGCTTCGTCGACGGCAAGCCGATTCAACACGCGCGAAAGTCAATCCGCGAATTGCCGACGAAATCGCCGGAAGCCGAGGCGATCGCCAAGGACCTCAAGTCGCGCGGGGGCAATTTCGTCGGGCCGACGATCGTCTACGCTTTCATGCAGGCGACCGGCATGGTCAACGATCATCTTGTCGACTGCCATCGCCATCAGGCCTGCGCCGCGCTGGCGAAGCGTCGCTGAGCGCCACAGAACCTTGGGAACACAGAACCTTGGGAACAGAGAAGCCTATGACGGCCGAGCGGCAGCGCGCATGGCAGAGGATGCTCTCCGGGCGCCGGCTCGATCTGGTCGACCCTTCGCCGCTCGACATCGAAATCGCGGATATCGCGCATGGCTTGGCGCGCGTCGCCCGCTGGAACGGCCAGACCATCGGCTCGGAGATTTTCTCCGTCGCCCAGCATTCCCTGCTGGTCGAGGCTTTGGTCGGCGGCCTCGCGCCGCACGCCCCCCGCGCCTGGCGCCTCGCCGCGCTGCTGCATGACGCGCCCGAATATGTGATCGGCGATATGATTTCGCCGTTCAAGGCGGTCCTCGGCAGCGGCTATCGGGCGATTGAGATGCGCCTGCTCGCTGCGACGTTTCTGCGCTTTGGACTGCCGCCGCAACCGCCGCAAGAATTGACGGGGCTGATCAAGACCGCCGACCGCGCAGCGGCCTATCTCGAGGCGACGCGGCTCGCCGGCTTTTCTACCGCCGAGGCCAAGCGCCTGTTCGATCCGCCGCGCCTCGGCGCCAAGGGCCTCGAGCGCTATCTGGCGCCGCTCGGCCCGGCATTGGCCGAGGAGGGCTTTCTGCGGCGATTTGCCGAACTCGACGAAGACGCGCGCTGAACCTGCTATCCGCCGAGATCGGCGCGCTTTGCTTCGCGCGTCAGAAGGATTAAGCCTCTCGCGTCGCAAAGGATCGGGACCAGCCATTCAATGTCCTTCATTCACGTATGTTCTCTGGCGCGGATCGATATGGCGGTCGAGGAGACCGGCGCGCGCTCGATGGTCACGCTCTTGCAAGCGGGAACGGCGATAACCCGTCCTGCGGCGATCGGGCGCGACCGTCACCTCATCTTGTCGCTGTCGGATATTGTCGAACCCCAGGAAGGACATATCCCGCCGGGCGCCGAGCATGTCGGCAAGCTGCTCGATTTCGCCAATGATTGGGATCGTGGCGAGCCGCTCCTCATTCATTGCTTCGCCGGCGTCAGCCGTTCGACAGCCGCCGCCTTCATCGTCGCTTGCGCGCTCAACCCGAAGCGCCAGGAGTTGGATATCGCGCGATCGATCCGCGCCGCCTCGCCGACCGCTACGCCCAACGCCTTGCTGGTCGCCGTGGCCGATCGGATTCTCGCGCGGCGCGGTCGGATGAGCGAAGCGATCGAGACGATCGGCCGCGGCGAGACATGCGTCGAAGGAATTCCATTTTCGCTGGCGCTCGCCTGACGCGTCCGGCGCTCAGCCGCGCGAGGCGGCGAGCGCGGCCCTCCGTACCTGAGCCGGGTACCATTGGGTGAACCAAATGGCCCCGACCAGCGCGGCGACAATCGCAGCGACGTCGAGCCACAGCGGCGCGCCCGGCGCATATTCCATTGCGAGATCGGCGATGAGGCCGACGGCGAAGGCCAGCGCCCAGACGGCGCTGATCACAATATTGACGCGCAGGAAGAGCGGGGAGGACTGAATCTCAGGCGGGACCTGCTCGCGCGCATATTGCAAGGTGAAGGGCTGCCGGATGACGATCGACAGAAGAACGATGGCGAGCAAGCCGCCGTCGGCGACGGCGCGCGTCAATGGAAGACTCCAATCGGATTGCGTCAGCGTCGTATAGGCGGCAAGGAGACCGAAAAGGACGACCGTGCCGGCTTCGAGGATTTTGATCGCTCGTCCGGCGAAGGCGTTGCGCGCCGCCAAGGCGGCCGCGACGGCCGCCGCGACCCAGAGGCTGGCGCCAACGCCGGTGAGGCGGGTCAACAGCGCGAAAGCGATAAAGGGAGCAAAGCCAAGAACGACCTGCATCGCTGCCTCCTCAATAATCCTCAGGCGCCGATCCGAATTGGCGTGAAACCCGAAGGCGCGCAATGCGGAGAAGCGCGATCGGGCCGCGCCCGAGGATCGAGCCGCGACGGCGGCCGATCTTATGATAATCTTTACGTCGTAAAGATACGAATAAGCGATTGCGCGGCGATCTGTCAAGGACTATCTTGACATCGTCAAGAACGAGCGGGACATGACTGTTTCGTCGAAAAAGGCGCCGGCGCGGACGCGGTCCGCCGAAGCGCGAGCAACCCCTCGCCGGCGCAAGGCGAAGGTTGGCCGGGGCAAAGCGCAGACGAAAAGCGCCGACGCCTATCATCACGGCCGGCTCCGCGAAGCGCTGCTCAGCGCGGCGGAAAGGCTGCTGGCCCGCGATGGCGTTGCGGGCCTGACGCTGCGCGCCGCGGCGCGCGAGGCCGGCGTCTCCCATGCCGCGCCGAAGCACCATTTCG
>DASZFX010000399.1:0-3311 GCA_035939375.1 Roseiarcus sp. | reverse complement strand
TCGGCTGCGACGATTGAGGCGGCGCCGTTTGGCGCGTCGGACACCGGCACGATCGTCATCTCAGGGACAATTCAGCCAGGCGACGACGAGATCTTTTCTCGACACCTGATGCGATTCGCCAAGGGCGTCGTCGTCTTCCGGGGCGACGGCGGCAATCTGGCGGCCGCGATAAACATCGGAACGGCGATCCGCCTGAAGAACTACGCGACGCTGGTGCCCAATGAAAGCAGTTGCGCATCGGCATGCGCGGTGGCCTGGCTCGGCGGCGCGCCGCGACTCATGGAGGACCGCGCGCAGATCGGATTCCACGCTGCTTATGCGTTGAAAGACAGCCAGGCGAAGGAAGTCGGCGTCCCAAACGCTCTCCTCGGCGCCTATCTTTCAAGGATAGGACTGCCGGATCGAGCCGTCATTTATATTACGTCGGCGCCCCCGGAAGGCATGACATGGCTCAGTCCGGCTGATGCAAAGAAAACGGGCATCGAACTCAGGACGTTGACCCGGCCCGAAGCGCCGCGCATCGCCAGCGTCTCGACGGACGCTTCCGCGCCGCGTCCACCGCCGCGGCCCAGCATCCCGCGACCCGAGACGCACGCCCATTATACGCCAAAGCACGATCAGTATTTCGTCTCGTGGATGTCCGATTCCTTGAAGCGGCTCGGCGTCAAAACGCCAACCGCACCGGTCGGCCGGATACGCGACAACCCCCGAGGCGAATAAGGAAGCCGCCAATAAGCGGCGCGAATGTCGTCGCCCTGTCGGGTCAAAGCGGGCGCGGTTGCGCGTTTGTCGGTTTCGGCCTTCCCATTGCAATCGGCGCCAGAGCTGAATCGGCCTTTCGCGATCTTGAGGATCTTCGGAAATCTTGCGCGTGGCGGCGTTGCGCGCGCGGCGACCAACCAACTGAATATAGCCTGTAACTTGGAAGGGGGGGCGTGAAGGGCCTGGACGCCATGCTTGACGATTTGGCGCAGCCGTGAGCCGCCTGCTAGAGCATCGGAGCCCCAAATGAACTCACACCTGGCGGGCGGCCCGTGGCGTTGGCTTTCGTTTCCAGAGAGCCTCCGCGATTCAAATTGCGAATCCGATGCGCTAGTTCGGCCGGACCGTTCAACTTGCGATGCCCTTGAACACCCTCTCCTCTTCGCACCGCCCCCGCATCGCCGCGCTCGTCGACCTGCCGCGCGGCGTCGAGGCGGGCGGTCATGTCAAATACTGGGAGCGGATCGCCAGCGCAGCAGCGGCAATCGAAGATTTCCCCTTCGACCTCACCGTCTATTTCTCGGGCGAGGCGGCTGATGAGACGCTCGCCCCGCATGTCCGGCTCCGTCACCTCAAGCCGGTCTTCAGCAGCGCGCGCCTCAAATTTCTCCCCTATGTGCCCGAGCACGCCGATCTTGCGCCCTATCATTGGCGCCTGGCGCGCGAACTGTCTCTCTTTGATCTCTTCCATACGACCGACGGATTTTTCGCTTTCGCGGGCGCCGCCGAGCGGGTCGCGCGCGCCCGCGCCATCCCGCTGACGACGTCCTTCCATACCGACACGCCGGCCTATGCGAGAATTTTCACCCGACGGACCATCGAGAAGATGTTTCAGCGCTGGCCTTGGATCGGCGCCAGGTTGATCGAGGACTGGGACGCTCCAGAACGGCAAGGCGCAAAAATGGAGCGTCGGCTTCAGCGCCACTTGCGCGCCGCGCGCCACGCCTTCGCCACGCGCATCGAGGATCGCCGCCTCGCCGAGAGCCTTCTTGGTCCTACGCGGGTCAGCGGTCTGCGCATCGGCGTCGATAAGAAATTGTTCAACCCCTATCGGCGCGACACCGGCGCGCTTCGACGCGATTACGACATACAAGAGGGGCGGGCGGTGGCGCTTTTCGTCGGCCGCGTCGATGTCGGCAAAAACATCCCGACGTTGATGGAGGCGGCCGCGCGAGCGATTGCCCGCAGCGCGCCGCTCCATCTCATCGTCGCCGGCCTTGGTCCGCTACGCGCGGAAATCGCCGAGCGCCTCGCCGGCCACGTCAGCCTGCCCGGCTTTGTTGCGCCGATCGAACTAGCGCGGCTCTACGCGAGCGTCGATTTTGTCGCGCTCCCTTCCGAGGTCGAGATCGGCGGCATGGCCGCCATGGAGGCGATCGCTTCGGGCGCGCCCTTGCTCGTTGCGCGCGCCTCGGGTTCTGCGGCCGTCATCGACGCGGCCGAGGCGATCCGCGTCGTCGAGGGCGGCGTCGACGCCTGGACGGCGGCGTTGCGGGAAATGTCGGGCAACGCCGATCGGCGTCAAAAAATGCGCCAGGCGGCGCTCGACTATGGCGCGCGCCGGCTGGCGCAATGGGCCGATGTGGTGAAAGACGACCTGACGCCCGGCTGGCGGGCGGCGCTTTCAGGCGCATAGACTTGAAGCATTAGCCAGCCGAAAACGGCGTCTGGAACATGTTCGGCTCGCGCATCCTCATACTGATCGCCCATCCCGACGACGAAGTCGCCGCCGCCGCCGCTTCGATCGGCCGGGCGCGCGAAAAAGGAGCGGTCGTCTTCGGCCTTTATCTGACGGACGGATGCCTCTCAGGCGAGACGATGTGGCCTTGGCGGCGCTTCCGGCGTGACGCCGCGGCGGCGCGGCGGCGAAGCGAGGCTGAAAAAGCCGCCGCGCTTCTCGGCATTGCGCCGGTAGGCTGGTCGGCGCGTCCGGCGCGGCTGCTGTGGCGGGAGCTGGCGGCGGTCCATGCGGAAATCAACAAAGCGATTGAAGCCCATCGACCCGATCAGATCTGGGTCCCCGCCTATGAGGGCGGCAACCCGGATCACGACGCATTGAATGGGCTTTGCCAACTGCTCGCAAGAGACGTCGGCATCATCGAATTCGCCGAATATAATTTCTTCGGCGGCAGGACGCGCGCGCAGGAATTTCCGTTTCCGAACGGCAAGGAGCAGACCGTCGCGCTGACCGGCCCCGAGCGAACGCGCAAACGCGCGCTGCTGCGCCTTTACGCCTCCGAGCGAGGCAATCTGAAAGCCATCGGGGTGGAGCGGGAATGTTTCCGCCCGCTCGGCGCCTACGATTACAGCCGTCCGCCTCATCCGGGCGTGTTGTGGTACGCGCGCTTCCAATGGGTTCCGTTCCGCCACCCGCGCGTCGACTTCACGTCGCCGGAAGAAGTCTGCCGCTCGATCGCCGCCTATCTCGAAAAGGCGAGGGCGCGGCAGGGCGTTGTCGGCGGGCATCGGCCCCCCAAATGAACTCACCTGGCGGGCGGCGGGAGGCGCAAGCCGCCATTATTTGGAACAGGGGCTCCTGTGCGCCGGCC
>DASZFX010000398.1:0-11184 GCA_035939375.1 Roseiarcus sp. | reverse complement strand
GACCCAGATCGGCGCTAGCGTGCAGTTTTCGAGGATCGTCAGATGCGGAAACAGATTGAAGGATTGGAAGACCATGCCGACGTCGCGGCGCACGTCCTCGATGCGCTTGGTGTCGCGCGTCAATTCGACGCCATCGACGATAATCTGACCGCGCTGATGCTCCTCGAGCCGGTTGACGCAGCGGATCAGCGTCGATTTGCCGGAACCAGACGGACCGCAAACGACGATGCGCTCGCCGATCCCGACGGAGAGATTGATGTTGCGCAAGACATGGAACGCGCCGTACCATTTGTGTACGCCGATCATCTCGATCGTTGCGCCCGAAGACGGGACCGACGTCGTCCTTGCGTCGCTCATCACCGCTGCCGCCCAGCGGCGAGCCGGCGCTCCATGGCGAGCGAATAGCGCGACATGCCGAAGCAAAAAACGAAATAGAACAGGGCGGCGAAGGCATAGCCAGTTGCGGCGATGGTCGGTCCGATCCAGACGGGATCCTTGGCCGCATTCTCGACCGTTTCGAGAAAGTCGAGCGTGCCGACGACAGAGACCAAGGTCGTATCCTTGAAGAGGCCGATGAAATTATTGACGATACCGGGAATCACAAGGGTCAGCGCCTGCGGCAGAATGACCAGGCTCATCATGCGTCGGTAATTAAGGCCGAGCGCCATTGCGCCTTCGAACTGGCCCTTGGGCATCAACTGCAAGCCGCCGCGGACTTCCTCGGCGAGATAGGCTGCGGCGAAGAGAGCCGTGCCGACCAAAGGCCGCAGCAATCGGTCGGGCGCCCAGGCCTCGGGAATGAAAAGCGGGAGCATGGTGTTGGCCATGAAGAGAACGGTAATGAAAGGCACGCCGCGAATCGTCTCGATGTAGATGACGCTGGCGGCTTTCACGATCGGCAGCTCCGACCGGCGGCCAAGCGCCAGAAGCACGCCAAGCGGCAACGAGAAAACGATGCCGACCAACGCGGTCAATAGTGAAACGAATATTCCGCCCCATAGAACCGTATCGACGATCGGCAGGCCGATTGAGACCGAACCGTGCAACAGAATGAAGGCTAGCGCCGGATAGACAACAAAGAACAGCGCGACGCCTATGTTGCGTCGCGGGGCGCGCGGCCACAGCAACCATGCGATCAGGACCGCGCCGAAGATTTCCGTCGCATCGACCCGCCAGCGCTCGTCCTCGGGATAGGAGCCATAGCGGAAATAGTCGAGCTTGCGTCCGATGAAGGCCCAGCAGGCGCCGTCCTGATGGGCGCGGCAAAGGCCTCCGTCCGTCGCCGACCAGACCGCCTTGGTCGTCGCCCAGGCGAGAAGGTCCGGAATGACCCACAGACAAAGAGCAATCAGTACGATGGTCAGGATCGCCGACCAGATGCTGGAGAACAGATTGTCGCGCATCCAGGCGAGCGCGCCGCGCGAAAAGATCGGCGCGGGCAAGACCGGCTCCGGCGTCACGCGCACGAAAGAGACGGCTGTCGCCACGTTAGCGCTCCTTGAGCGCGCTCCGCGCGCCATAGAGGTTCAGCGCCAGCGAAACGACGAGCGAGATCGTCAGATAGACGGCCATTGTGATTCCCATCACTTGTACCGCCGCCTGCGTCTGGTTCAGCACGGTGCCGGCGAAAATCTGGACGAGATCGGGATAGCCGATGAACACCGCGAGCGAAGAATTCTTGGCGATATTCAAATATTGGCTGGTCAGCGGCGGCGTGATGAGGCGCATCGCCTGTGGCACAATGACGAGCCTCAAGGTCGCGCCGCGGCTGAGGCCGAGCGCGCCGGCCGCCTCGCTCTGGCCTTTCGGGACGGCGAGCACGCCGGCGCGCACGATTTCGGCGATGAAGCCGGCCGTATAGGTCACCAGACCGAAAACGAGCGCTGCGAATTCGGGGTAAAGCTGCAAACCGCCGCGCAAATTGAACCCGGCAAGTTCGGCGACGTCGAAGCTGATCGGTCGGCCGGCGGCGAAATAGGCCAGGATCGGCGCGCCGAGGCAAAGGGCGATCGCGACCAGCGCCACGGGCGCCTGGGCGCCGGTCATCGCCTGACGTGCGCGCGCCCATAGCGCAAAGGCGACCGCGCCGGCGATTGCGAGCGCGAGCGCGACAAAAATCCAAACCGCGCCCTCGCCGAATTTCGGATCGGGCAGGTAGAGGCCGCGATTGTTGAGGAAAACCGCGCCCCAAAGGCTGATCGACTGACGCGGGCCCGGCAGCGACTTCAGAACCGCGTTGTACCAGAACAGCAATTGCAGCAGCAGCGGCGTGTTGCGCATAAGCTCGACATAGACCATCGCCGCCTTGGCGAGAATCCAATTGGGCGACAGCCGGGCGATGCCGATGAGAAAACCGAGCGGCGTCGCCAGGGCTATGCCGATGGCGGCGACCAACGCCGTGTTGAGGAGTCCGACCCAAAAGGCGCGGCCATAGGTGGAAAGCGGCGTATAGGCGATGAGCTTCTGGTTGATGTCGAAGCCCGCCGTCTGGTCCCAGAAGCCGAAGCCTAAGGGAATGCCGCGCGCCTCCATATTGACATAGGCGTTGCGCCCGGCGGCGAAGGCAAGCGCGACGAGAACGGCGACAAGCAGCGCCTGATAGACATAGCCTCGAACGGCCTGGTCGTTGACGACCAGGCCCGCACTGCGCTGCGACGGCTCAGCCATGAAGGGAAACATCTCCTAAGCGCAGGATCGATCAGCGCCGAGCTCGGGCGACCCGATGGCAAAAGCAGGCGGATCGATGATGGCAAGCCGCCCGCCGCGAGGCAAGTCTTCGTCCTGCCCAATCGCCTGATGACGCAAGAGGCGACGATAAAGGCGGTTTCGTAGAGCAGCGAAGGAATTCGAGGTCGGCAGCAACCACAAGCGGTGGTCGCAGAGATGCGGCCTGTCGCGTACCACAGGATTCGAGACGAGCCTCTTCTGCCTTGCCTTTTAGGCGTCCTTGGCGTTGGACTTGACGAGCAGGCAACCGCTGATGAGCCAGGAGCCGTCCGGTTGGCGCGCCAGCTTGTAGATCGCCGTCCATACTTCATTGTTGTCGTCGACGATCGTCAGATCCTGCGAGGCATTGTCGCCATCGCGCGAAAAGGCGCCGAATTCGGCGTTGCGATGGTGATAGACCGGCGCGTATTTCGTGCGCACCATCTCCATGAAAATCCCCGAATCGGTGAAGATCGACTTAATCCCCGGCGCGGCAAGGGCGTATGCGCCGCCGGCGTCGCCGTGCTCAAAGGCGTCGAGCTGGCGCTGGATCAGCGCGTGAGCCTCGGCGGCCGCCTCTTCAGCGCGGGCAGGCGCAATGGCGACGATCGCAAGCAAACCAATCAGCGGAACGATACGCAGGAGCGCTTTGACCATGGCGGCCTCCGGGTTCATTCCAGCCTATACGATCAGCATGGCGCCGCGGTTTCAAGCGGGTGGCGAATTCGCGACGGGCGGGCGAGCCTTCAGCCGCCCGCGGCCGAGGCGTTCACTTTCCTGGGAGCGCGGGCCAATCGCAGGCGGCCGCGACGCGACGGCGAACTTCCGCGATCCCGTCGAGCTGAAAAGTGGCCTCATGCGGTTCGCCGGTCGCGTCGAAAACGCGGATGAAGAGCGCGCCGCTCTCCGGCAAGGATTGCGCGAAGGCGATCGTATCGCCCGGCGCGAAAGCCGCTTTGCCGCTCGGCGAGGTGGGCCAGTCGCGTTCGACCGCGGCCCCATCTTCTGCTCGATAAAATACCTTGAGGCTGCCGGCGTCTTTGCGCCAGGCATCATTGGCGGCGATGAAGAATTCGGTCTTGTGGTCGCGGCATCGAAGGACCAGCGCGGCGGGATCGGCGCCGGCCGAAAGTGGAGCCGGAAGGGCGTTCAAGCCGGTCGTCTCGCGGCTGGAATCGGCAGCGGTTTTGCTTTCGCGAATTTCCCAGTGAGAGGCGACGACCGCCGGGGTCGCCGGCGTCTCCTTGCCGCCCAAGGCGTCGAAACAAGCAAGCCGCTCCGCGGCGGCGGCGATGGCTCCGCAGGCTTTCAACCTCGAAGAAAGATCGCTATCGGCTGAAGCGCCGAGCGCAGTCGACGAAACCAACGCCGCAGCCAAGGCGCTGAGCCGAGCCAAGCGCGCCGCAAGCCGCGTTTCGTGGGAAGGGCCCATCGCCCGATATTGTCATTGCTTGAACGCGGCGGGCAAGTCATCGGCTGACGCCGCCGGGCGATCGGCGTGCCCGCTGCGTCGCCTCGAATAGGAGAGCCTACTTGATCCCTCCGAGCGCCAATAGGATCACGATTGAAGCCGCGGCTATGATCAGCACCGCGAGGCCGCCGCCGAACTGACGCCCGGGCGATTGGTTCAAGGTCCGACTGAGCGCGTAGGCGCTGGCGAGGCGCGAGAGAACGAGCGCGACGCCAAGAATATTGACGATGAAAGGACGTGCGCCGAGCGCCTCGCCAAGACCGATCAGGATCAACGACAGTGGCGCTTGCTCGGCGAAATTGCCATGCGCGCGGATGGCCTGCGCCAAGCTGGCGCGGCCGCCGTCACCGGCGTCGACTTTGGCGCGAACGCGACTGAGGATGACGTTGGTCGTCAGAACGGCGCCAAGCAGGCCGAGAATCGCGGCGTAAATCGCCGTCGCTGCGGGAACCATGGCGAAGCCCTCGAGGACCGGCCGGGTCGCGGCAAGCGGCGCGAGCGCCGTCGCGACATGACGTTTGGCTTCGCGCGATTTCGACAGGGTGAAAATCTTTATCGCGCCGGTCACAGTATCCGGCGCTCCGTCGTCTCTATCGCGCTGGGGTCGCCTCGACCCTGAAGGAGACGGACATGAAAGCGAGACTGAACGCATTCGCCGCGGCGCCCAAGGCCATGCAAGCGCTGCTGAATTTCGGCGCCGAGGTCGAGAAGGCCGGATTGGAGAGGAGCCTTGCCGACCTCGTGAAGACGCGCGCGTCGCAGATCAACGGCTGCGCCCTTTGCCTCAATATGCATATTTCGGAGGCGCGCAAGACTGGCGAGAGCGAGGAGCGGCTCTATATGCTCGACGCCTGGCGCGAGGCGCCGCTCTATACGGACCGCGAACGTGCCGCGCTCGCCTGGACCGAAGCGCTGACGCTGGTCGCCGAAACGCGAGCGCCCGACGAAGCCTTTGAGGCGGTGAAGGCCGAGTTCACGGAGGAAGAACTGGTCAGACTGACCCTCCTTATCGGCGTCATCAATGTCTGGAATCGGGTGAATGTCGGCTTCCGCGCCCTTCCGATGATTGCCGCCAGGGCCGCCTGAACCCGAAAATACTGAGAAGCCCTGAATGCCACACCCGCACGATCGTTCAGCCGATCATGCGGGCTTGTCCCAAAGAGCTCCGGCTTAGGTGTCGATTGCGCCTGATTTGATCAGCAAAACGCCGTCGATCAGCCACGTGCCGTCCGGCTGCCGCGCCAGTTTATAGATCACGTTCCAAACGCTGTTGCCGTCATCGATGACCGTGACGTTCTGCGCCGCTGCGTCGCCGTCGACGACGAAGTCGTCGAACTCCGTGATGCGGCGACTAAAGAATGGGGTATTGCCGGAGCGTATGGACTCCATGAAATTTCCCGACGTCGAGTAGGTCGCCTTCAGGTCGGGCGAGGCGAGCGCAAAGGCGCCCTCCGCGTCGCCGCGCTGGAACGCTTCAAGTTGACTCTGTATCACCGACTGGGCGGCGACACCGCCGGCTTCGCCCGCAAACGCAGGCGCGGCCGAGAGCGAGATGAAGAGACCCACGGGCGCAGCGACGCGCGCAAGCATTGTGAGCATGGCGCTCTCCTATGGTCAGTCCGACTTGGTTGGTCGAACTCTAAATGGTTGCTTACGGGCTAAGCTCAGCGGCGCGCCGGCCAACAAGCGATCAATTCTCCTCGATTGGGAGATAAAGCTAAGTAATTCAACGAATTAGATGGAGACTCGGCGCCTTCTGACGAACTTGACCGTGATAGATCGTCGGGCGAAGTTCCGGGCGAACCCGATCTGCGCTGCGCGGCAAGAAGGCTGAAAAGCTAGAAAAGTACGATCATATGCCGCCGGCTTCGGGCCTAGGCAAAATCGAACGGGAGATTTGAATGATCGCCTTGTTGCGTTCGCTGTCCTTTGCTCTCGGCTTGACGGCCGCCGCGGGCGCTCTTGCCGCCGAAGAACCCTCCGCGAGCGCGCCGCCCCCAAGCTCGGCGCGGCCGGCGAAGTCGGTCGAGGATGGAAAGTCCGTCGAGGGGCCAAAACGCCTCCCGGCCGAGACGACGAGCGCGCACGCCCTCAATTTCGCCGGACATAGTTTGAACTTCAAGGCGACGGTCAGCGTCATTCGCCTGACCGACGACAAAGGCGCGCCTGAGGCCGACGTGGTCGTCACCGCCTATCAACTCGACGGCGCCGATCCTCGTACGCGGCCGGTGACTTTCGCTTTCAACGGCGGGCCAGGCGCTGGCTCGGCCTGGCTGCAGCTTGGCGCGGCGGGGCCGTGGCGATTGCCGATGGGCGGCCTCGCTGTCTCTTCGCCGCCCGCGCTCGTCGACAACGAAGAGACATGGCTCGACTTCACCGATCTCGTCTTCGTCGATCCGCCGGGCACAGGCTATAGCCGCATCGTGGCGACCGGCGACGAGGCGCGCAAGAAATTCTGGTCCGTGCCGGGCGACATCGAGGCGCTGGCTGTGACGGTGCGTCGATGGCTTGCCGAGCACGACCGCGTTCAGTCGCCGAAATTCATACTCGGCGAGAGCTATGGCGGCTTCCGTGGGCCGCGGCTCGCCGAAGAATTGGCGACGAAACAAGGGATCGGCGTCAACGGTCTTGTTCTGGTTTCTCCCGCTCTCGCCTTGGGCGGCAATGAGCTCCTGTCTTTCGCGATCCGGTTGCCCTCCTACGCCGCAGCTTTCCGCGAGCGAAAAGGCAAAGTGACGAGGGAGGATCTCGCCGATGTCGAACAATACGCCAAAGGCGACTATCTCCTCGACCTCATCCGCGGGCCGAATGACAAGGCGGCGGTCGCGCGCATCGAGCAACGGGTGAGCGAACTGACCGGCCTCGACCCCACCCTCGTCAAACGGCTCGGCGGACGGATCAGCAAGGACGCGTATTTGCGCGAGGCCGGTCGGGCCGACGGAAAAGTGGCCGCCTTCTATGACGTGACGACCAGCGCCTATGATCCAACGCCGACGAGCTACTTCTCCCGTTGGCTCGACCCGGCGTTGGACGGCTTCGCAGCGCCCTTCTCCAGCGCCGCAACGGACCTTTACAGCCGCCGTCTCGGCTGGAAAATCGACGAGCGCTACGAGATCCTGAACGAGGCCGTCGAGCACGCTTGGAGCTGGGGCTCGAGTCTGTCGCCGCCGGAAGCGATCGGCGCGTTGCGGCAAATGCTGGCGTTGGATCCGAACTTCAGGGTCCTCATCGCCCATGGCCTCACCGATGTCCAGACGCCCTATCTCGGGACCGCGCTCATCCTCGATCAAATTCCCGCTTACGGCGCGCCGGGGCGACTGACGTTGAAAGTATATCCGGGCGGCCACATGCTCTATTCGCGCGACGACAGCCGTAAGGCTTTGAAGGAGGACGCGCGGCTTCTGATCGAAGGAAAATGAACGCATGGATCGTGCTGCGTCCAACTTCCAAATACGATACCAGTCGTCTTGCGTGAGTGCGCGGCGTCAAGATTAAGAAGATCGGCCGCAAGCCCGCCAATCTGTCCATCGAACGAGAGGGTCAGCCTATCGTGGCGCAGCGAGAAGCACAGGAGGCGGCGGGCCGGCAGGAGCTAGAGCACCGGGTTCGCAATTTGAATTGCAGAGGCTCTCTGGAAACGAACGCCAACGCCACGGGCCGCCATTGTTTGGAACAGTGACCGGAACGCGCCGGCCGAAAGGTCTGTCAAGGGCGCGCTTTGCGCGCCGCCGAAGGCGGCTAAAGCCCTTGACAGACCTTTCAGCCGGCGCACAGGGGCCCCTGTTCCAAATAATGGCGACTTGCGCCTCCCGCCGCCGGAAAAGTGTGACTTCATTTGGGGGGTCCGATGCGTTAGGCGGCCTCCAGAAGCTTTGCTTCCGGCGACAGTCTCTGGCGGCGCCAATAGAGCCAGCCGACGACCGCAAGGTTGAAGGCGTTCCAGCCGACGCCGTTCAGAAAAGCCATTTTATAGGAACCGGTGAGGTCGAAGATCAGGCCTGAGAAATAGCCGCCGAACGCCATGCCGAATATCGTCGCTGCGACGACGAGGCTGATTTTGGCGCCCGCTTCGCGCGGTGGCAGCAATTCGCGGATGATCACCGCATACATCGGCACGATCCCGCCCTGGAACAATCCGAAGACGCCGGAGACGATATAGAGCGAAACAAGGCCGTCGAAATAAAGATAGAGCAGCAGCGCCACGCATTGCATGAACGAGCCGATCAGCAATGTCGGAGCGCCGCCGATCGCGTCGGCGACAAAGCCCGAGCCGACCCGCGACACGACGCCGAGGAACAACATCAGCGAGAGCATTTCCGCCCCGCGCGCGGCGCCATAGCCGAGGTCGCCGCAATAGGCGACGATATGGACCTGCGGCATCGCCATCGCCGCACAACAGGAGAATCCCGCAAGGGCGAGGAGGACCATCAGCAGCCGCGGCGAAATCCCCGCATCGGCGCGCGCGACCTCCGTCGCCTGCTCGGCCGCGGCCATCATCTGCGCCGAGGGCCGCCGGCGCAACAGCAACGCGGACGGAAGCGCCACCGCCGCGACCAGAATCCCGATCGCAACATAAGTGCCGCGCCAGCCGATGAGCGGCATCGACCAATTCATCGCCAGCGGCCAGATCGCGCCGGCAATGTAATTGCCCGAAGCCACGATGACGACGGCGAGGCCGCGCCGCTTGACGAACCAATGCGAGACATCCGCCATCATCGGCGCAAAACCGGCGCCCGTCCCGACGCCGATCAGCAGGAGATGGGCGGCGGAGAGAACGGCGAGGTTCGGCGCAAGACCGGCAAGCGCGAAGCCGAAGCCGAGGCAAAGGCCGGCGGTCACAACCGGCACCGCGATGCCGACGCGATCGGCCACGCGTCCGATCGTGATCGTTCCGAAGGCGAAGCCGAACATCAACAGCGTATAAGGCGTCGAGGCGGTAGCCCGATCGACGCCGAATTCGGCTTGTACTTTTGGTAGGACGACGATGTAAGCCCACATGCCGGCGCCGGCGACGGTCGCAAAAAGCAACGACAGCGCCAGTCGCCGGAAGGCGTAGGCGCCGTCCGGCGAATAACGTTCGGAATCGTCCAGGGCGGCGGCAAGCCTCGTTGCAAGCCTCATTGAAATAGCTTGGGGTGGTTGGCGGATGATGGCAAGTCAGGGCAGGGTCGCGGGCGACCGAACTGTCCTTATCTCTTGGTCAGGACAGTCAGAAGCGCCGGATGTAGGCGACCAAAGTCGCCCTGATCGGCTCGATTGGCTCATCGGTCACGCTTGACGCGGCGCGATCGGCTATCCCGTAGTCTCTATTGAATGGGCGCGGAGAATCGCTTGCGCCGCCGCAAGGGGAGACTGATATGGCGATAGAACGGAAAATCGGCGCGGCTTTCGTCCTGGCCTTCTTCGCGGGTTCGAGCCTGAGCGGCGCGGCTCTCGCGCAGAGCGAGCCGGCCGAGGCGGCCAAGCCTGACGAGGCGGCCAAATCCGACGATGCGGCCGCGGCCCTTAACGCCGCCACGGCCAAATTCAACGCCTATGTCGAATTTCTGAACCGGACGCTGCGGGCCTCTGAATCGCTCGACCGCTACAAGAGCTGGGTCAATATGACGACCGGCCCGACCGGACACGAGCGCATCATCTATGGGCTCTATCAGACTTACGATACGACCAAGGAGGCGGAAGCGGCGACCGCGGCTTTGACGGAAGCGCCGCTGCTTCCGGACCTCGACGCGGCGATGCGCGACTATATCGCCGCCAATGGGGCCTTGGCGCCGATCCTCAACGAAGCGAACGGCTATTACGAGCGGGCCGATTACAAGGTGGACAAGATGGCGGAAGGCAAGGTCCTTCACGCCAAGATCATCGCCGCCGCGGCGCCCTTCCTCGCCGCGCGGGCGAAAGTCGACGCCCTGATCACCATCGAGAAGGCGAAGGTCGACGCGGCGCGGCTCGATGCGATCGAAAAGCGCGAAGGCCGCTCGGCCACTTGGCATGTCGCTGATGTCATGATGCGCGCGCGCCGCGTGATGGACCTCATGCCGAGCCGCGCCAAGCCGGTCGTCGATCTCAGCGCCTTCCACGCCGCGATGACCGACTATGGCGAGGCGGTCAAGGCGATGGACGCCTTTGGCGCGGGCAAGCCCAACGCCTTCTTCGTCTTCGAATCGCAACCGCGTTCGCTGCTTTCCAAGCTGCGCGATTTCCAGGAAGCGATCGATCGCGTCAAAGGCGACGCGCGCCGCGCCGGCGGCGATCAACTCACCTGGATCGTCAACGACTACAATATGATGGTGACGACGTCGCAGACGGCGACGCAGTTCAATCATTGACGAGGATGTGCTGCTGCGCCGCCTGTCATGGCCGGGCTTGACGGACGAGGAAAGAGGACCGGCACGAAGCGGATTGAAACCGAGCAAGCCTTCGCCTCGTAGCCACGGCGCAGGCGGCGCGGCCTTCAAGAGACTGACGGGATCGACATATGACCTCGACCACAAATCCCCGCGGACTGCCCCAGCGCTATTCGGCGAGCGCAAAATGGATGCATTGGACTGTCGCCGCCGCCGTCATTTTTATGATCCCCGAGGGTTCGGCGATGAAACGGCTGATCGAGGAAGGGCCGTTGCGGGAGCGTCTCTACAATCTGCACGAAGCCGTCGGCGCGCTGATTCTGATCGTCATGGTCGCAAGGCTCGTTCGGCGCCTGACCCTCGGCGTGCCGGCGCCCGATGAAACTCTGTCGCGCTTCGAGCGGCGCGCATCGCTCGCAGCGCAATATGCGCTTTATGCCTTGCTATTGATCGTGCCGGTGCTCGGTTGGCTGGCGACCAACGCCTATGGCGATCCGGTCAGCGTCTTCGGCCTCTTCCGCTTTCCGACCTTGCTCGGCAAGGACGTCGCGCTGTCCGACCGGATTTTCGTCTGGCACCTCTACGGCGGCCTCCTGGTCGGCGCGATCGTCGCGCTCCACGCGGGCGCCGCGCTCTACCACCACTTTGTCAAGCGCGACG
>DASZFX010000397.1:0-14906 GCA_035939375.1 Roseiarcus sp. | reverse complement strand
GCGTCGCCATAGGTTTTGAACGCACGCAAAGACATCCGCCTATCGTGACCAGTCTCAAGAACCGTCCAGCGGAATCTTGCGGGCCACCGCCGATCGGGCGCGATTTGAAAGGAATATGGATGCTCTTCGGGCACGGTAGGATTATGGAACTCGTAAGCCCTGAACGCTAGCGCCGAGTCCGCGCGGCGGCAGGCCATCCCCACTATCAACAGCGCGGCGAGCCGGCGCGGATCGTGAGCGTCGGCGCTACCGGAGGTTCGGCTCGTATTCGGCTGCGATCGTGTCATCGTTTAGCTGCTTGCCAGCGCAGTTGCGATTCCAAAAGGCGCCATCCTGCGACGCCTTCAAATGCGCATAGGCGACGGAGCTAAGAACCAAGGAGCCGAATCCGTTCTTGGCCCGATAGCTGGCGCAGATTAGCGCGCCGTCATCATTCGACAGCACCTTGACCCACTGAAGCGAGTCGGGATCGTTCAAAGCCTGCCGGAAAGTCGCCGCGAAAACTTGGACTGCAAGAAGGTGCTTGTCGCCAAGCGTCTTGGTCGGCTGCGCGACTGATCCGGCGACTGGCGGCGCATCGGGCAGGTGCGGCCAGAGGACTAGGCCGGCGGCTAGGAAAACCGCAATAGCCACTGAGCGTATGATGTCCCGCCTATGCATGACCCCACGGCGCGTCATCATATGAGCGATCGGCCCCACCCAACTACGGCGTCTCTGCGGGGCCGATCGACCGCGCGTAGCTGGGGGGCAAAAGCGCACCGCGCTGCTCGCATAAGCCGTCGCGGCGGCGAAATGAGGGCGTCCCGCCTGTCAGCGCACGAGCCAGCGGCGATCGGCGGGGCCGCCGCAGATCATGGCTGGATCGAACACGGGCGCTGGCGCGCTTCCCTGCGAACCGAGTCGCTATCCGAGAACTTTCCACGGATTTTCCACGACTCGTTGCGTCAGGTTCTGGCAATGTTCCGTCCAATTGTTACAAAGCGCCCGGCGCGATTTTCGCCAAATTCGTCAATAATCTCAGATAACTTGGCTGGTGCTGCCGGGGAGGATTGAACTCACGACCTCTCCCTTACCAAGGGAGTGCTCTACCACTGAGCTACGGCAGCGTCTGATCCGGCGGCCACGACGCGTCGCGGAGACCCGGGCGAGAACGGGGAGGCCTTGTGCCATAGGGCCGGGCGCGAGGCAAGAATGAGCGCGTCAGGCCGCGCCGAGCCGCAACAGGTCGTGGAAATGCACGACGCCGATCACCTTGCGGTTCTCGTCGACCACCGGCAACACCGAAATATTATGGCTGATCAGCTCGAGCGCCTCGGCCGCCAACGCGTCCGGCTCGATGGTGCGGGGCGAGCGGGTCATGATTTCGGCGACGGCGGCGTCCATCAGGTCGGAACGCATGTGCCGGCGCAAATCGCCGTCGGTGACGAGGCCGACAAGGCGCTGACCCTCGTCGACCACGCAGACGCAGCCGACGCGCTTTTGCGTGATCTCCACCACCGCCTCGGCCATTCTGGCGCCGAGCCCGACGCGGGGGACCTGATCGCCTTTGTGCATCAGGTCGCGCACGAAAACGAGACGCGCGCCGAGCTTGCCGCCGGGATGGAAAACGCCGAAATCGCTGGCGGTAAAGCCCTTGGCCTCCATAAGCGCCATGGCCAGCGCATCGCCGAGGACGAGTTGCATCGTCGTCGACGTCGTCGGCGCGAGTCCATGCGGACAGGCTTCCTGCGCCGGCGGCAGGACGAGCCTGATATCGGCTTCGCACGCGAGCGTGCTTCCCGGCGCGGCGGTGATCGCGATCAACGGAATGCGATAGCGGCGGGTGTAATTGATGATGTCGGCGAGTTCCGCCGTCTCGCCCGACCAGGACAGGCAGACCACGACATCGCCGGCCTGAACCATGCCGAGATCTCCGTGGCTCGCCTCGGCGGGATGAACGAATGTCGCCGGCCGGCCGGTCGAGGCGAGGGTCGCAGCGACTTTCCGCGCCACAAGGCCGGATTTGCCCATGCCGCTGACGATCACGCGGCCAGGCGCCTCGGCGAGAACGCGCACCGCCTCTTCAAAGGCTGCGCCGAGGTCGCCGGGCTCGGCCCGGCCGAGCGCCTCCTCGAGGGCGAAGAGGCCCTGACGTTCGATCTGGACCGCGCGCAGAGCCGCCTTCTTGTGCGAAGTCAGGGCGAGCATGCCCGCTCTTAACATCCTCGCGGCTCCATTGCACCTAGAGTAAAGCTCGCGCCGGTTCCCCGCCCAGGCGACGCGGCCCCTGGGGTTTAAGCCCGAATTAACCATGACGGCATAACGCTCAAGCTCAATTTTCGCGCGAGCGTTGCGAAGCCGCGCCTTTAGGGATTGCCGTGACGTCGCGCAATACGCCGCCTTGGCGCGCTTGGCGCCCACTCGTCGCGACGCTGGCGCTTTCTTCCCTTCTGGCGGCGGGCTCGCTCTACGCTCAACAGGCCGATCAACCTTTGCTGCGCCTTGGCGACGACGAGACCGACGCCGCGCCGGCGCCCCTCCCGCCCTCGACGACGGCCGATAGCCCAGCGTCCGGCAAGGACGTCAAAAGCCAAACGCAAAAGGCGAAGCGGAAGCGCGTAAAACAGCCCGTTGGTCGACTGCCGGCGCTGGCGCCCTATCCCAAGCCCTCGCGAACCGGCCTGCCGGGCGGGCCGCCGGCGCTTGATGCAAACGCTGTCGCCTCGCCGACTGTCGCGGCCCTGCCGACGCCGGCGCCCAAGCGCAAGCCCAAGCCTGACGACAATCCCTTCGATCCAACCGGCGTGATGGTCGGCGATCTGCGCCTGGCGCCGTCGATCGAAGAGGATCTGGGCTACAGCAGCAATCCGGACCTCCTCTCCGGACCGACCCGCGGTTCGATGTTCGAGACGACCGACCTCGGCCTTGGTCTGCAATCGGACTGGTCGCGCAACGATCTTCATGCGACCCTCCATGGCGGCTATACCGATTTTTTCTCGGCGCCCCAGGCCAATACGCCCAACGCCACGGGAACGGTGGGCGGCAGGCTCGATGTTTCTCGCGACCTCGCCTTCGACGCCGAAGGCCGCTTTCTCGTCGCCACGCAATTGCCCGGCTCCGTCTCGTTGCCGACCGGCGTCTTGCTGGCGCCGACCCAGCGCCCGCTCTGGGAGACCTACGGCGCGACCATCGGCGGTGTTCAGAAATACGGCGATCTGTCGCTGTCGCTGCATAGCCTCGTCGATCGCACCACCTATCAGAACGCCACTTTGGCCGACGGCTCGATCGACGATCTGGCGAGCGACGACTTCACCGATTGGGGCCTGCGCGCGCGCATCGCCTATCGGATCAGCCCGATTGTTTCTCCCTTCGCCGAAGGCCTCATCGACACGCGCCGCTACGACCAGGCGATCGATTCCAGCGGTTACGCGCGCGCCTCCGACGGCGCCCTCGGCCGCGCCGGCGTCGCATTGGCCTTGAGCGGTCAGCTCAGCGGGGAAGTCAGCGCCGGTTATGGCGAGCGGCGCTACCAGGACGCGCGACTGCCGATCCTGGCCGCGCCCCTTTTCGACGCTTCTTTGATCTGGTCGGCCACGCCGCTGACCAAAGTGACCTTGAAGGCGACGAGCTCGCTTTCCGATACGACCGTTCCGGCCGCCTCCGGCGCGATCTCGCGCATCTATTCGATCGACGTTTCGCACGCCTTGAGGCGCTATTTGACGCTCGGCCTCACAGCCAGCGTCGAGACGGACAATTTCGTCGGCATTCCGCAGAACGACACGATCACAAATCTTGCGCTGAAGGCCGATTACGATATCACCCGCGACATCATGCTGCGCGCCAGCGTGAGTCGCCAGCAATACGTGACAAACGTACCGAATTCGAACTATCTGGCCGATATTTTCATGCTCGGGCTCAAGCTTCAGCGCTGAGACCCTCGCTTCGTCGGCGTTTCGCCTGTCGTCATCAAGAGCGCAGTGAAGCAATCCGTCGTGAGACGTCGCGCTATGGGTTGCTTCGCTTCGCTCGCGATGAAGGAGGCGCAGCTGGGCCGAGAAGGTTCTTGATCTCCTCGCGCAGGGCCGGCGCAATATCGGCGCGAGCGAGCGCGAAGGCGATATTGGCGGTCAAGAAGCCGAGTTTCGAGCCGGTGTCGTACGTACGGCCATCGAAGCGCACGCCGTGAAACTTCTGGCTCTTGCCCAGCGCGATCATGCCGTCGGTGAGTTGGATCTCGCCGCCGGCGCCCTTCTCGACTTTTTCGAGGATGGCGAAGATTTCCGGTTGCAGAATGTAGCGGCCGGTGATGATGAGGTTCGAGGGCGCAGTCCCCCGCTTGGGCTTTTCGACCATGCCGCTGATTTCAAAGGAATGGCCGTAGTCGGCGCCGACGGCGACGATTCCATATTGATGGGTCTCTTCGGGCGCAACCTCCTCGACCGCGATGATATTGCCGCCGTGTCGGCCATAGGCCTCGAGGCATTGGGGAAGGCAGCGGCTCTTGCGCCCTCCCGCCATCGTGATCATGTCCGGCAAAAGAACGGCGAAGGGCTCGTCGCCGACGATCTCTCGCGCGCACCACACGGCATGGCCAAGCCCGAGCGGCGCTTGCTGACGGGTGAAGCTCGTTGCGCCGGCGGGCGGCAAGTCGGCCAGGAGCGCATCGAACTCCTTCTGCTTGCCGCGTTTCTTCAGCGTGTCGTCGAGCTCATAGGCGATGTCGAAATGGTCTTCGATCACTCCCTTGTTGCGGCCGGTCACGAAGACGAAATGTTCGATGCCCGCCTCCCGCGCCTCGTCCACCACATGCTGCAGCGCCGGCCGGTCGACGATGGTCAGCATTTCCTTGGGCACGGCCTTGGTCGCTGGCAGAAAGCGGGTGCCGAGGCCGGCGACGGGAAGGACGGCTTTGCGGACGGGCTTCATCATCGGTATTGCATTCCTCGATCGGGCGGATAAGCGCGCCGCAGTGACGCGCTCTTAGCAATTTCGCTTTATCTACGCACTTATTCGGCGGATCAATCGGCGCAGACGCCGTTGGGCCCGATTGGAGCTTACCCTGAAGGGGGGACGATGGCGGTTCTTGTCACCGGCGGCGCCGGCTATATCGGCGGGCATATGGTTCTGGCGCTGGCCGACGCCGGCGAAAGGCCGATCGTCGTCGACAATCTTTCGACCGGTTTCGCTTGGGCCGTCCCGCCGGAGGCCAAGCTCATCGTCGGCGATTTCGGCGATCAAGCGCTGATCGCCCAACTGATCGATGAATATGGAATCGACGCGATTGCGCATTTCGCGGCCAAGGCGGTCGTGCCGGAATCGGTCGCCGATCCGCTTGGCTATTATTCGAACAACGTGTCCAACGCCCGCAACTTGATCGAGACGGCGATCAATGGCGGGGTGCGGCGATTCATTTTCTCCTCGACCGCGGCAGTCTATGGCGAGGCGAGCGCCGAGCCGGTCGGCGAAGAGGCCCCGCTCAATCCGATGTCGCCTTACGGGCGCTCCAAATTGATCGTCGAATGGATGCTCGCCGACGTGGGCAAGGCCCATGGCCTGCGCTCCGTCGTCCTTCGATATTTCAATGTCGCGGGCGCCGATCCGAAGGGAAGGCTGGGCCAATCGAGCCCAGTCGCGACCCATCTGATCAAGCGCGCGGTTCAGACCGCTCTCGGCCGCCACCCGAGCTTGGACGTCTACGGTCTCGACTATCCAACTCGCGACGGCTCCTGTCTTCGCGACTACATCCAGGTCACCGACCTGATCGACGCGCATATGGCGGCGCTCGCGCATCTGCGCGACGGCGGGAAGAGCATGACCTGCAACTGCGGCTACAGTCGCGGCTATTCCGTCCTAGAAGTGGTCGACATGGTCAAACGCGTCTCCGGCATCGACTTCCCGGTCAAATTCGCCGGCCGCCGGGCCGGCGATCCCGCCGCGATCGTCGCCAAGGCCGATCGCATCCGCGCCGAACTCGGCTGGCGGCCGCATTACGACGACCTTGCCGAAATCGTCCGGCAGGCGCTCGACTGGGAGCGCCGTCTGCACAATCGGCAGTCAGCGTAACCGCCAATGCCGGGCCAAAGCCGCCCCGGGTGCGCCTGGGATTGAGGCGCCGCTGCGCCGGCGCCGACGCTTTCTTCTCGGCTCGCGCTGATCGAGAATGGCTTTGATCCGGCCAGGGGCGATTTGACGCTCTTCGTCGGATCGCCGCACGATACGAAAAGCTTAGGCAAAACAGCCTTGACGCGTGCCGGGGCGAGTGGAAGAAGCAAAGAAACCCACGCAAAGAAACCCGTGCTTTGAGGGAGGACGTCATGCCCGCGATCGGGCGAGCCGCATGAACGAGGATCATGTCCTTGTCACCGACGGGCTGACCAAGGAGTTTGGCGGATTTTCGGCCGTCAAGAACGTCAGTCTCAAAGTGCGGCGCGGCTCCATTCACGCGCTGATCGGACCGAATGGAGCGGGTAAGACGACCTGCTTCAATATGCTGACCAAGTTCCTGAACCCGAGCGGCGGGCGCATCGTCTATGACGGACGCGACATTACGGCCCTGCCGCCGGCCGATGTGGCGCGGCTCGGCCTCGTTCGCTCGTTTCAGATTTCGGCGGTTTTTCCTCACCTGACCGCGCTCGAGAATGTACGCATCGCCTTGCAGCGCAAGCGCGGCGATTCCTTCGATTTCTGGCGCTCGAAGACCGTCCTCAACCAGATGAACGGACGCGCTCGCGAATTGCTCGCCGAGGTCGGCCTTGCCGAATTCGCCGATACGATCGCCGTCGAAATGCCCTATGGCCGCAAGCGCGCGCTCGAACTCGCCACCACGCTCGCGCTCGATCCGCAAATGTTGCTGCTCGACGAGCCGACCGCAGGCATGGGACATGAGGACGTCGACCGCATCGTCGCCTTGATCAAGCGGGTCGCGGCGGATCGCACCGTTCTGATGGTCGAACACAATCTGCAAGTGGTCGCCGATCTTTCCGACGTCATCACCGTGCTGACGCGAGGCCAAGTGCTGGCCGAGGGGGACTACGCGACCGTTTCAAACAACCTCGACGTGCGTCAAGCCTATATGGGGGCCGGCCATGGCTGAGGCGGCGCTCGCCCTGCGCGAGACGGCGAGTTACGAGGCCGAGCCTCTTCTCGCCGTGTCGGGACTGCAGGCCTGGTACGGAGAATCGCATATTTTGCACGGCGTCGATTTCGACGTTAAAGCCGGCGAGGTCGTCACCCTGCTCGGGCGCAACGGGGCCGGCAAGACGACGACGCTGAAATCGATCATGGGCATCGTCGGCAAACGGCGCGGCTCGGCGCGTTACAAGGGCCGCGAGACGATCAATCTATCGTCCGATCGCATCGCCCGGCTCGGCGTCGCCTTGTGCCCGGAGGAACGCGGCATATTCGCCAGCCTCAACGTGCAGGAAAATCTTTTGCTGCCGCCGCGTATCGCGGCGACCGGCGGCCTTGTCCTTGAACGCATATTCAAGCTCTTTCCCAATCTCAAGGAGCGCCTGAAGAGCCCCGGCGGCAAGCTTTCAGGCGGCGAACAGCAGATGCTGGCGATCGCGCGCATCCTGCGCACCGGCGCCCAACTCCTGATGCTCGATGAGCCGACCGAGGGATTGGCCCCGGTCATCATCGAGCAGATCGGCCGCACGATCGCGGAGCTGAAGAAGGAGGGCTTCACCATCCTGCTGGTCGAACAGAATTTCCGTTTCGCCTCGACGCTCGCCGATCGCTATTTCGTGATGGAGCACGGCCGCATCGTCGACGCCTTCGCCAGTGGTCAACTGGCGGCGAATATGGGCAAGCTTCACGACTATCTCGGCGTCTAGCGCCGAAGGAAAACTCTCGAGGGAGAACGTCCGATGAAATTGAGTATCGCCGCCGCTTTCCTCGCCAGCCTGTCGCTGGCGAGCGCCGCGCTCGCCGACGACAAGATCGTCAAGATCGGCGCCTTGAGCGACCAATCCGGTCTCTACATGGACCTCGGCGGCCCGGGTTCGACCCTGGCCGCGCAAATGGCGGTCGAGGACAGCGGCCTGACGAAGAAAGGCTGGACGATCGA
This sequence comes from Roseiarcus sp., assembly GCA_035939375.1. Taxonomy (GTDB): domain Bacteria; phylum Pseudomonadota; class Alphaproteobacteria; order Rhizobiales; family Beijerinckiaceae; genus Roseiarcus. The sequence goes on along the minus strand of DASZFX010000397.1, from coordinate 6,859 downwards.
CGTCGTCGCCGCCGACCACCAGAACAAACCGGACGTCGGCACGGGAATCGTCCGGAAGTGGATCGACGAGGACAAGGTCGATGTCATCGTCGACTCTCCGAACTCCGGCGTCTCTCTCGCCGTCACCCAGGTGGTCAAGGAAAAGAACGGCGTTTTCCTAAATTCCGGCGCGGCGACCTCGGACCTCACCGGCAAGGCCTGCACGCCGAATACGATCCACTGGACCTATGACACGTACGCGCTGGCGAACGGCACCGGCAAGGCGGTGGTCAAGGCGGGCGGCGACACCTGGTTCTTCCTCACGGCCGACTACGCTTTCGGCCACGCCTTGCAGAACGATACGACCGCGGTGATCCAGGCCAATGGCGGCAAGGTCGTCGGCGCCGTCAACATTCCGCTGAACACGCCGGATTTCTCCTCCTATCTGCTGCAAGCCCAGTCGTCGAAGGCCAAGATCATCGGCCTCGCCAATGCCGGCGGCGATACGACGAACTCGATCAAGCAAGCGCATGAATTCGGCATCGTCGCCGGCGGCCAGAAGCTGGCGGCGCTGCTCTTGTTCATCTCCGACGTCAATGCGCTCGGCCTTGACGTCGCTCAAGGGTTGCAACTGACCGCGGCGTTCTATTGGGACATGAACGACGGCACGCGCGCCTTCTCCAAGCGTTTCTCTGAAAGGATGAAGAACCACGCCATGCCGACCATGGTGCAGGCGGGCGTTTATTCCTCGGTGATTCATTACCTCAAGGCGCTGGATTCGCTTGGCGGCAATCCGCATGACGGCGCCAAGGTCGTCGCCAAGATGAAGGAAATGCCAACCGACGATCCGATTTTCGGCAAGGGCTCGATCCGCATCGACGGACGCGTCATTCACCCGGTCTATCTCTTCGAGGTAAAGACGCCGGCGGAGTCGAAATATCCGTGGGATTATTACAAACTCATCGCGACGATTCCGGCCGACGAGGCCTTCCGGCCGCTGGCCGAGAGCGCCTGCCCGCTCGTCAAGAAATGAGTTATCGCCGCCGCCGTCCTCTTCAACCCGGACGGCGGCGCAATTTTCGGGAGGACGTTCGATGAAAACGAAAATAGCGCTCGCCTTCGTCGCGAGCTTGTTGGCGTCGACCGCCGCGGCCGACGACAAGGTCGTCAAAATCGGCAATCTCGACGACCTGTCGGGCCTTTATTCCGATATCGGCGGTCACGGCTCGACGATCGCCGCGCAGATGGCGGTGGAGGATAGCGGCCTCGTCGCAAAGGGCTGGACCATCGACGCGGTCGAGGCCGATCATCAGAACAAAGCGGACGTCGCCGCCGGAATCGCCAGAAAATGGTTCGACGAGGACAAGCTCGACGTGATCGTCGGCCTTGACAATTCCGCCACGGCGCTCGCCGTGTCGCAAGTCGGCAAGGAAAAGAACAGGGTCGTGCTCCCCTCCGGGGCGGCGACGTCAGAACTGACCAACAAGGCCTGCAACGCCAATACGATCCATTGGACCTATGACACTTATGCGCTCGCCAACGGCACGGGCAAGACCGTCGTCAAAGCGGGCGGCGGCACCTGGTTTTTCATCACAGCCGACTACGCCTTCGGCCATACGCTCCAGAGCGACACGACCGCGGTGGTCGAAGCCAATGGCGGCAAGGTCGTCGGCGGCGTCAATGTGCCGATCAATACGCCGGATTTCTCCTCTTATCTGCTGCAGGCGCAGACTTCGAAGGCCAAGATCGTCGCGCTCGCCAACGCCGGCGGCGACACGACGAATTCGATCAAACAGGCCCATGAGTTCGGCCTGACCTCCGGCGGCCAGAATCTGGCGGCGCTGCTCCTCTTCATCTCGGACATCCATGCGATGAGCCTGGAAGTCGCGCAGGGCCTGACGCTCACCTCGACCTTCTATTGGGACCTCAACGACGGAACGCGCGCCTTTTCAAAGCGCTTTTCCGAGCGCGTGAAGAACCATGCAATGCCGACCATGACGCAGGCCGGCGTCTATTCCTCCGTTCTGCATTATTTGAAGGCGCTCGATGCGCTCGGCGGCAATCCCCATGACGGCGCCAAGATCGTCGCCAAGATGAAGGAATTGCCGACCGACGATCCGCTCTTCGGCAAGGGCTATGTGCGCGAGGACGGGCGGAAAATTCACCCGGCCTATGTCTTTCAGGTGAAGACGCCGGCGGAGTCGAAATATCCTTGGGATTATTACAAGCTGCTGGCGACGATCCCCGCCGAGGAGGCGTTCCGGCCGTTGGCGCAGAGCGCATGTCCGCTGGTGAAAAAGTAGACGCCTTTCCGTCCGCTTCCTTGATCGTAAAGGAAACGGACGGCGCTTAGTCTCATCGAAGGCTTGATAAGCATGTTCGCCGCGCTCGCCATTTCGCCGCAGGCTCTGTTCGGGCAATTGCTGCTCGGCCTGATCAATGGCGCGTTTTACGCGCTGTTGAGCCTCGGCCTGGCGGTGATTTTCGGCATGCTCAACATCGTCAACTTCGCGCATGGCGCGCTCTACATGATGGGCGCGTTTTGCGCATATTTTCTGCTCAACGATCTCGGGCTCGATTACTGGTGGGCGCTCATCCTGGCCCCGCTGATGATGGGCGCGTTCGGGGCTGTGATTGAACGGCTGCTCTTGAGGAGGATCGCCGGGCTCGACCACCTCTATGGCCTACTGCTGACTTTCGGCATGGCGCTGGTGATCCAGGGCCTGTTCCAAAATTATTTCGGCTCGTCCGGGCTGCCCTATGCGATTCCCTCCGCGCTTTCCGGCGGACGCAATCTCGGCTTCATGTTCCTGCCCAATTATCGCGCCTGGGTCGTCGCGTTTTCCCTCCTCGTCTGTCTCTCCACCTGGTTCACGATCGAGAAGACCAGGCTTGGCGCTTACTTGCGCGCGGCCACCGAGAACCCCGCGCTGGTGCGGGCCTTCGGCGTCAACGTGCCGCGAATGATCACGCTGACCTACGCCTTTGGCGTCGCGCTGGCGGCGCTCGCCGGCGTGCTCGCCGCGCCGATCAATCAGGTGCGCCCGCTCATGGGCGCAGATTTCATCATCGTCGTCTTCGCGGTTGTGGTCATCGGCGGCATGGGCTCGATCATGGGTTCGATCGTCACCGGCTTTGTCCTCGGCGTCGTCGAAGGCCTGACCAAGGTCTTTTATCCTGAAGCCTCGAATACCGTCGTCTTCGTGATCATGGCGATCGTGCTTCTAATCAAACCCGCCGGCCTCTTCGGGAGGACGCCGTGACCACAAGCGCGCCGTCAATGCCGAGGGAAGCGTCCGAGATCGCCCATTCGAAGCGCGAAGAAGGCGTCGCCTTTCTCGTCATGACCGCGCTGTTCGTTGTGGCGCCGTTTGCGGTCTATCCGTTCTTCATGATGCAGGCCTTGTGTTTCGCGCTTTTCGCCTGCGCCTTCAATCTTCTCATCGGCTATGTCGGGCTTCTGTCCTTCGGCCATGCGATGTTCCTGGGGACGGCCGGCTACCTCAGCGCGCATGCGGCCAGGGTCTGGGGCCTGCCGCCGGAGTTTTCGATCCTTTTCGGCGTCTTTGGCTCGGCCGTCCTTGGCGCGGCGACCGGCGCCTTGGCGATCCGTCGGCAGGGCATCTATTTCGCGATGATCACGCTCGCTCTGTCCCAGATGATCTATTTCTTCTGCGTCGAGGCCCCCTTCACTCACGGCGAGGACGGCATCCAGGGCGTCCCGCAGGGTACGTTCCTTGGATTCATTCCACTGTCGAACCCCTGGGCGCTCTACTACGTCGTGCTGGCGATTTTCCTTTTCGGCTTCTTCGTCATCTATCGCGCGGTCAATTCGCCCTTCGGCGAAGTGCTCAAGGCGATCCGTGAGAACGAGCCCCGAGCGATCTCGCTCGGCTATCGCGTCGATCAATACAAACTCGCCGCTTTTGTCCTGTCGGCCGCGCTCAGCGGTCTTGCCGGCGCAACCAAGGCGATCGTCGCGCAAAATGCTTCGCTGACCGACGTTCATTACTTGATGTCGGGCGAGGTTGTGCTGATGACGCTGCTCGGCGGCATGGGCACGATCTATGGACCGGTGGCCGGCGCCGTGATTCTTGTCGCAATGCAGAATTACCTCGCCCAATACGGGCAATGGGTGACGGTCATTCAGGGCGCGATCTTCATCGTCTGCGTCCTCTTGTTCCGCCGCGGCGTCGTCGGCGAGATCGCCCACAGCCTCAAGCGCTCGCTGTGAGGCGCCCGAAGCGACAATTGGTGACCTCGGGCTCGCCGCTCGAGCCGGAAATCGGCTTTTCGCGCGCAGTGCGGGTCGGCGACCATGTTGTCGTCGCCGGCACGGCGCCGATCGCGGAAGGCGGCGGGACAGCTTGCCCGGACGACGTCTACGGCCAGACGCGGCGTTGTCTGGAGATCATCGAGAAGGCGTTTGCCGAGGCCGGCGCGCCATTGAGCCAAGTGACCCGCACCCGCGTCATGCTCACCGATATGACGCGCTGGCGCGAAGCGGCGCGCGCCCATGGCGAATATTTTCGCCAAGCGCGGCCGGCCTGCACATTCGTTCAAGTCACCGGCTTCATCGACCCCGCCTGGCTCGTCGAGATCGAGGCGGATGCGATCATTGGATGAATCCGCGAGATTTGGGAAGAGCAAGCATGCTCGTTCGCAACGCAATCAGGGACGATCTGCCGCAGATTCTTGCGATCTACAACGACGTGATCGCGACCTCCACCGCGATCTACGCCGACCGCCCGGCAAGCCTCGCCGATCGCGCCGAATGGTTCGAAGGGCGCTTGAAGCGCAACTTTCCGGTGCTGGCCGCAGTCGAGGGGGAAGAGGTGCTCGGGTTCTCATCCTTCGGCGACTGGCGCGGGGCCTGGTCGGCCTATCGCCATACGGTCGAGCATTCGGTTCATGTCAGCGCGACGAGCCGCGGCGGCGGCGTCGGCAGCCGGTTGGTCGAAGCGCTGTTTCCGCTTGCCCAAAAAATGAACATGCATGTGATGATCGGCGCGATCGATGCGGCCAATGAAGGCTCGCTGCGTTTCCATGAGCGGCTCGGCTTTCACCGCGCGGCCCATTTCAAGGAGGTCGGCCATAAATTCGGCCGCTGGCTCGACCTCGTCTTCATGCAGCGATTCCTCGATGCGCCGGGCGCGCCGCGCTGAAGACGCCGTCGGCCGTAATCAGTCGTTGCGAGCCAGGCGTTCGGTCTGGACAAATCGAATCAATCCGTCAGCCGCGGCGCTTGCAAGATTGCTTTGGCGCCGTATCGCGGCCTTCGGCCGGGCGTACGTTCAAACAATGAGCTCGCAAAGCGCGCGTCAGCGCGTCGTCGGCCGGTTTGCGCGCGTCGCCTCGTCCGGCAAAGCCAGCGCCCAAGGCGCGGCCGGCCTCGCCGCTTGCGGGCGGAGCCCGATCAGATGGCAGATCGCGAAGACAAGATCGGCGCGGTTCATCGTATAGAAATGCAAATCGGTCACGCCGCGGTCGATCAGATCGACGACCTGCTCGGCGCAGACCGCCGCCGCAACGAGGCGGCGCGTGACCGGATCATCGTCCAACCCCTCGAAGCGGTCGGCGAGCCAGGCCGGCACGCTGGCGCCGGCGCGCTTGGCGAAGCCCGCGGTCTGTTTGAAATTCTGCACCGGCACAATGCCCGGCACGATCGGAATGGCGATCCCCGCCGCCGAGGCGACGTCGAGGAAACGAAAAAATGTGCTGTTGTCAAAGAAGAATTGCGTGATGGCGCGATCGGCCCCGGCGTCGACCTTTCGCTTGAGTATTTCGATATCGTGCAGGAGATTCGGACTCTGTGGATGCTTCTCCGGATAGGCGGCGACCGAAACCTGGAAGTCGCCCAGCGCCTTGAGGCTCGAAACCAGCGCGTCCGTCGTCTGATAGCCCTCGGGATGCGGCTGATAGGCGCCGCCGGCCCCGCTCGGCGGGTCGCCGCGCAGCGCGACGACATGACTGACGCCTGCCGCGCGATAGTCGCGGATGACCTCATCGACCTCGGCGCGCGGCGCGCCGACGCAGGTCAGATGCGCCGCCGGCTTCAGCGTCGTCTCCTCGACGATGCGGGCGACCGTCGCATGGGTGCGCTCGCGCGTTGACCCGCCGGCGCCGTAAGTGACTGACACGAAATGGGGCGCCAGCGGCGCAAGCCGCGCGATCGCCTCCCAGAGGGTCCTCTCCATATCGCCGGTCTTCGGCGGGAAGAATTCGAATGACACGCGAACGGGCGAGCCCGAGCGGCTTAAGCGAGGCGCGCCATGCATCATCTCAGGCAATCTCCCGAACGGCGGTCGGCGGGGCGTCGGCGATGACGCGAGGATCCTTGGCGAGCCAGATGGCGACGGTGAGCTTGCCGGCCTCGCCCACCGAAGGCGGGATGTCGCGTTTCTCGGCGAGGTCCAGCCCCGCTTCGGTCATGAAGGATTCGACCTCCGCGGCGGCGAAGCCGAGACGGCGATGGGCGAAGGCTTCGCGCAAGAATTCCTCTTCATGGCCGGCGAAGTCCACGACGGCGAGCCGGCCGCCGGGGCGAAGCGCGCGCGCCGCTTCCGCCAGGGCGCGCGCCGGATCGTCGAGAAAATGGAGCACCTGATGAATGATCGCCAGGTCATAGGCGTTGCGCTCGACCGGCGGCGCATAAATGTCGCCTTGCCGCAGTTGCACGTTGCGCAAACCGGTCTGATCGATGCGCGAGCGGGCAAGCGCCAGCATCGCCGGGCTTTGATCGACGCCGATCGCGCGCTGCGCCAGGGGCGCAAACAGCTCCAGCATGCGTCCGGTCCCGGTGCCGAGGTCGAGCAGCGAGCGAATAGGCTTGTCGCCGATCATCGTCATCAAGGCCGCTTCGACGCGTTCTTCGGAGGCG
>DASZFX010000396.1:0-5534 GCA_035939375.1 Roseiarcus sp. | reverse complement strand
AAGCCGCCATTGTTTGGAACAGGGGCTCCTGTGCGCCGGCCGAAAGGTCTGTCAAGGGCTTTAGCCGCCTTCGGCGGCGCGCAAAGCGCGCCCTTGACAGACCTTTCGGCCGGCGCGTTCCGGTCACTGTTCCAAACAATGGCGGCCCGTGGCGTTGGCGTTTGTTTCCAGAGAGCCTCTGCGATTCAAATTGCGAATCCGATGCTCTAGGTACTTGAACCCCGCACGCCTCTCACGTCAGCGCCTTTTCGATAGCTCCCGCGATCGCCTCCGGCTTCACCGTTGGCGCATAGCGCGTGACCGTCGCGCCGTCGCGATCGACGAGAAATTTCGTGAAGTTCCACTTGATCGCCTTTGTGCCGAAGAGGCCGGGCGCCTCGTTCTTCAGCGCGCGATAGAGGGGATGGGCGTTTGCGCCATTGACTTCGATCTTGGCGAAGAGCGGAAAGGTCACCTTGTAGTTATCCTCGCAGAACTTGGCGATCTCGGCCTCATCGCCCGGCTCCTGATGGCCGAATTGATCGCAAGGAAATCCCAGCACGACCAGGCCGCGCTCGCAATATTTGCGATAGAGCGCCTCCAGCGCCTCATATTGAGGGGTGAAGCCGCATCGGCTGGCGACATTGACGACGAGACGCGCCTTGCCGGCATAGGCGCCGAACGTCTCTTCGCGCCCCTCGATGGTCTTCAAGGCGATGGCGTCGAGCGCATTGGTCAAAAGGTTCGGCTCCCTCAGCCGCTGGCGCCGTGACGCCGGCGGCCGCTCATCAGGCGTCAACGGCGTTTGCCTCCCTCGCTTGCGAAGCTGCGCGCCGCGGCGCGCTCCGCGAAAGGCGCGCGGCGAAATCCTCGAAGGCGCGGGCGAGCGCCTTCGCGGCGAGACCGATATGCGGCGTCGACATCCGCTCGCGATGAACGAGCAGGCCGATCTCGCTGTCGGCGAGGCCGTTTTCGGCCAGGGGGACATGAACAAGCTCGCCGCTCTCGAGCTCGTCGACGAAGCCGGTCGCGGTGAAAAAGCCGATGCCGAGCCCGTCGCGGATCGCCTGTTTCATCAAGATCAGCGAATTGGATTTGAGCCGCGCGTTGAATTGCGCGCCGCTGCGGATGAATTCGGTCTCGGACGCGGCGTCGAGAAGCCAGGGGTCGTTGAGCATCACGACAGGATGGGAAGCGCATTGGGTCAGCGTCAGGCTGGAAGCATGGGCAAGCGGATGATCAGGGCGCATGATTGCGCCAAGCGCGAGGTCGAGCCGCGCCAGAACGTCGTAGTGGCGGTGGCGTCGGTCAATGAAGAGCGTTGCAATATCAGGTCGGCCGGCGCGCATTTCGGCGACATGAACTTCCGGGTCGGCGTCGGTGACCCGCAAACTGATGTTGGGGTGGCGCTCGGCGAGCGCGCTGATCGCCTGCGGCACGACGCTGACAAGGAGCGAGGGAATGGAGATAAGGCGCACTTCGCCGCGGATGTCGCCGGTCAGCGCGGCGATCTCGGCGCGCGTCTTGCCCCAGTCGGCGAGCGTCGCCCGCGAATGGCGCAGCATGTGGTCGCCTGCCGCCGTCAGCCTGACGCCGTTGCCGCGGCGCTCGAAAAGTGGCGCGCCGATCTCGCGCTCTAGCTTCAAAATCTGTCGATTGACCGCGGACGAGGCGACATTGAGAGACTCGGCCGCGCGGCGGATCGAACCCAGGCGGGCGACCGAATCCAAATAGCGCAGCACGACCGCGTGCATGCCTAGCCCTTTTCGCGAGTGCTGCCGAAAAGGCAGCGGCCATCGCGAAAATATATGCTTCCTTCGCTCACCTGACTATCGTTATTTAGGCGACCGCGGCGGAAGGCTCCCTTTGCAGCGAGGCCGGCGTCCGTCGAGCGGGAACCATCTCCTTTAGGATTCCCACCATGGCGATCCCAGTTCAGACCCGCCGCAAAATCTTGAAGGGCGCCGCGCTTGCCGCCGCCGGCCTCGCCTTTCCAACATTGATCGGCTCACGCAGCGCCGTCGCGGCCGGCACGCAAAAGGTCAATATGCAGCTTGGCTGGATCGTCGGCGGCAACCAGATCGGCGAGGTGGTCGCCAAACGCCTCGGCTATTTCGAAGAAGAGAAGATCGATTTCGCAATTCAGCCGGGCGGGCCGAGCATCGACGGCGTCGCGATCGTCGCTTCCGGCCGCTACGAGGTCGGCCAGGTGTCGTCGAGCCCGTCGCTGATGCTGGCCGCTTCGCAAGCCATTCCCGTCACCTGCTTCGCCATCGGCGCGCAGAAACATCCCTATTGTTTCTTCTCGCTGCCGAAATCGCCGATCCGCACGGCCGAGGACATGATCGGCAAGAAGATCGGCGTGCAGGCCACCGGGCAGATCCTGCTCACCGCTCTGTTGCGCAAGCACAACATACCCGCCGATAAGATCGAGAAAGTGATCGTCGGCTCCGATATGACGCCGCTGGTCAGCGGCCAGGTCGACGCCATCACCGGATGGCGCACCAACACGACGGCGTTGAAAGCGCTCGGGCCGGATTACGTTTCCATGTCGCTGTGGGACCAGGGCGTTCGCCTCTATGCGCTGCCGTATTACGCAACGACCGACACGCTGCAATCCAAAGCGGAGCTTCTTGCCGGATTCCTCAGAGCCGCCGGCCGCGGCTGGGCCTACGCCAAGGAAAACCAGGAGAAGGCGGTCGATCTCCTCGTCAAGGAATATCCCAATCTCGTCGCCGCCGATGAACTTGTCGCGGAGCCGATCATGCTCTCCTATGAGTTCACCGACCGCACCAAGACTTTCGGCTGGGGCAGTTTCGATACCGCCGTCTGGCAGGAGCAGATCGATCTGCAGGACGAGTTGAAGCAATTCACCGCAGGCAAGCCAAAACTCGATCAAGTGATGACGATGGCGATACTCGACGCCACCAAGGACGCCCGGCCGAAGATCGGCTGAGCTTTTCTCCATGGATCGCGCCGCGGTCTTGCCGCGAACGCATCCGTCATTGCCAGGAGCGGAGCGATGAAGCAATCCATCTATCCGCCACGCTTTATGGATTGCTTCGCTTTGCTCGCAATGACGGCGCCCCCGTAGGAGAGTCCGACTATGTCCGTCGCAGCGCTGAGAGATCAAGATGAGACGCGGGCGCGCGCGGCCGAGCCGGTCGTGGCGCTGAAAGGCGTTAGCGTACGTTTCACCACGGACCGCGGCACGATCACCGCGCTCGACAATATCGATCTCGCCGTAGAGCAGGGCGGATTCATGACCTTGCTTGGCCCGTCGGGATGCGGCAAGTCGACCCTGCTCCGCGTCGTCTCCGATCTCGTCCAGCCGAGCGCGGGAAGCGTCAAGGTGCTCGGCGTCCCCCCGGCGGTCGCCCGCGCGCGGCGCGACATCGGCTTCGTCTTCCAGGATGCTGCGCTTCTGCCTTGGCGAACCGCGCTGCAAAACGTCGAACTGCCGCTGCAAGTCGGCGGCGGCGCCCGACGCGCCGGGCGTCGCACGCCGCGCGAACTCATCGACCTCGTGGGCCTTTCCGGCTGGGAGAACGCCCTTCCGCATGAACTTTCCGGCGGCATGCGCCAGCGCGTCTCGATCGCTCGCGCCCTCGTCAATGATCCAAAGCTCCTTTTGATGGACGAGCCTTTCGGCGCGCTCGACGAGATCACCCGCGATCGGCTCAACGAGGAGCTCTTGCGCGTCTGGGAGGATACGGGCGCGACGATCCTCTTCGTCACCCATTCGATCTATGAAGCGGCTTTCCTTGGACAGAATGTTTTGCTGCTTGCGGCGCGGCCGGGGCGCGTGCGGGAGATCACGCCCGTGCCGCTTGCGAGCCCGCGCCGCATCGCGCTGCGCGAGACGCCTGCCTTCGTCGAACTCGTCGCGCATTTGCGGCGCGTTCTGGAGACATGCTGATGGCGATGCAGACGCTGGAGGCCATGCCGGCCGGACCGGCCTTCGTCGAGAGCGACGACGACAAACGCCGCTTCGACGCCCATCGCCGCGCTCTGGCGTGGCGGCGCCGACTCTTGCCGCTCGCGGCCGTCGCGCTTCTACTCGTGTTGTGGGAGGCAGGGGTCACGATCTTCCACGTCAAGCCGTTCATCGCGCCGGCGCCGAGCGCGGTCGCTCTAGTCCTCGCCAAACAGATCGGCCTGCTCCTGCAAAATCTCGCGCCGACGGCGATCGAAGCGGTTTCCGGCTTCGTCATCGGCAATCTCGCCGCGATCGTGATCGCAACCGTCTTCGTCTATCAGCGCACGGCCGAAGAGGCGTTCTTCCCGATCGCGGTGATGGTCCATACGATCCCGGTGATGGCCTATGCGCCCATCCTCGTGTTGCTGCTCGGCAACGGCATGGAGGCGAAAATCGCCATTGCCGCGCTGATCTGTTTCTTCCCGACCCTGGTCAATATGACGCGCGGCCTGCGCAGCGTGACGGCGCAGCAGATCGAGCTGATGCGCATTCTTTCGGCTTCGCCGCGCGAGGTCTTCTTCGAGCTGCGTCTGAAGAACGCTTTGCCTTTCCTGTTCTCAGCATTGAAGATCGCGGCCGCGACTTCGGTGATCGGGGCGATCGTCGGCGAGTGGATCGGCGCGACGACCGGGATCGGCGCCCTCATCATCCAGGCGACGTACAATTTCGACTCGCCTCTGCTCTATGCGACGATCGTCGTCGGCTCCGCTTTCTCCGCGCTCTTCTTCGGCGTGGTCTCTTGGGCTGAGCGCTTCTTCCTCAAATGGAATGTCGGCGAGGCGGGTTGATGCGCGTTTCGCCGCGTCTTGGGAGCATGCAATGACAAAAGTCGATTCCATCGCCGAACCGGGTCGCGGCGTTCCCGTCGTCGCCCATTCCGATCTCGTCGTCGTCGGCGGCGGTCCGGCCGGCATAGCCGCGGCGGTCTCGGCCGCGCGCAACGGCCTCTCGGTCACGCTGCTCGAACGCTATCCCTATCTCGGGGGGCTGGCGTCCGGCGGCATGGTTCTCGTCCTCGACGATATGTGCAACGGCGCCGAGATCACCGTGCGCGGTCTCTGCGGCGAGATGATCGAGCGCATGGAGACGATCGGCCTTTGCGTTGCGCCTCCGGAAGAAGACCGCCGCTCCGATGAGAATCTTTGGCGCAAATGGTCGCGCTGGGGCGTCTTCGATTTCCATTCGCATCAGAAGCCGCAGCCGATCTGTTACGCCGCCGCTTTCGATCCCGACGGTTTCAAGCGCGTCTCGAACAAGATGATTGCGGAAGCCGGCGTGAATTTGCGCCTTCATTCCTGGTTCTCGCGGGCGATCGTCGAGGACGGCCGCGTCACCGGCGTCGTCTGCGACACCAAGGCCGGGCGCCAGGCGATCATGGGCGCGATCGTCATCGACGCGACCGGCGATCTCGATGTCGCCGCTTCAGCCGGCGCGCCTTTCAGCCACGGCTCCTACATCGTGACGACGGTTTTTCGTCTCGGCGGGATCGATGTCGAAACAGCCGAGCGCTTCGAATATGAGGAGCCCGAGGCTTTCAATAATATCGATCGCGCGATCAAGAAGCTGATGGGCGGTT
>DASZFX010000395.1:0-1613 GCA_035939375.1 Roseiarcus sp. | reverse complement strand
TCGTCGTCGAAATGCATGGGCTTTTAAGTCGAATCGCCTTCGCCGCGCCGACCCGAAGACATAGTGGTTTTCCAGGCGCGAGGCTATTTGAGACGCCAAGGTTTCGCGGCCTGTTTTCTTTGATTGACGCAGCGTTGCCTTTTTGTCGCGCCGTTGCGACGCGCCGCTGCTCGCGCTACGCAGCAATCATCTCTGCCCAAAGAGCGGCTGCTTGGCGACGGGTTGACTTAAAGCCGGGATCATCGTCGCGGAGGCGGCGCCGGCGCCGCCCCGGCGCGCTGCCCGGGCTCCGCGTGGCCGATGATCCGGGCTATGGAGGGGAAATCGCCACGTACTGCGCGCTCGAGCGCGTCCACGTCCCTGTGCGTCTCGCCGACCGAGACGGCGGGATGGATCCGGCAGTGGAAGTTTACGAGCAAGCCGCCGGGCGTATGGCGCGCGCGCACATTGTGAACCTGCCGCAAGCGGCCCGTCTCTTCGGCGCGGCGCGCCAAGGCGTCGGCGATCGCCTGTACGACGCCAGGTTCGGCGTCGCGACCGGGAATTTCCTTCGTCTCCATCGGCTCGATATGCGTTTCGACCTCGACGTCCTGACCGATCTCCCGCTTGATCGCGCTTTCGAGCCGCGTTGCAACCTCATGGGCCTCGCCAAGGCCCATCCGCCCGTCAATCTCCATATCGAGCGTGACCGAAAGGCGCCCTTCGATTTCCTGGATCGTCACATGATGGACCGGCAGGCGCCGCCTTCCGGCGATCAGCAAAACCCGTTCAAGCACGCTTTCATTGTCGAGCGCGCGCGGATTGGCGGTGACGGTCAGCGCCGCCTTGGGGTCAGCCGCGGCGATTTTTTCCGCGATGCCGTCCTTGATCGCGGCGACGCGCTCGAGCGGCAGGGTGCGGGAGACGAAAACGCCGATCTCGCCGATCGTCTGCGCGCCGCTGCGGCGCAGGCGGATGTAATCGACCGCCGCGACCTCAGGCACGGTCTCGATCATCGCGCGCAACCGCTTGGCGAGGCCATGCGGCGCTGTATCGACCAACGTATCGATCGTGCGTCGCCCGAGACGAAAGCCGGCGACGGCGATGAAGAGCGCAACGCCGATGGCGGCCAGCGCGTCGGCGTTGGCGATGCCCGCCCGCGTCGCGCCAAGGCCGATAAGGACAAGCAGCGAAGAGACGAGATCGCTCGAAAAATGCAGCGCGTCGGCGGCGAGCGCGTCGCTTCCAGTATCGCCGGCGATCTTGGCGAGGCCGCGCCAGCGCATGGCGTCGACGCCGATAGAGACGATGACCACGGCGAAGGCGAGCGGGCTTGCCTCGACCATTGCCGGCGCTTCGCCGGCGAGCCGGCGCACCGCCTCGAAGGCGACGAAAAAGGCGAGAACGCCGAGGAGGCCCGTTTCGGCGAGCGCCGCCACCGCCTCAAATTTAGCGTGGCCGTAGGGGTGCTCCTCGTCGGCCGGCTTGTCCCCTTCGCGCACCGCGAAGAAGGTGAGGATCGTCGCGCCGGTGTCGAGCGCGGCATGACCGCCCTCGGAAAGAAGCGCGAGCGAGCCCGAGAGAAAGCCGGCGACGAGCTTGGCCAGGGTCAGCGCGGCGCTGGCGAAGATCGA
>DASZFX010000394.1:0-2233 GCA_035939375.1 Roseiarcus sp. | reverse complement strand
CATCGGTAACGTCGACCACCGTTCCGATCGGCGTCATGGTTCCGTCGCGCGCCTTGACCTTGAGATTCTTGATGTCGTCGGCGGTCGCGCGGTAGTCGGGCAGCGCCTGGGTGTAGATCTGGAAAACGTGCCCGAACTTGTTGAACTGAGCGATATAGTTCGATCCCACGTAGCCCGAAAGCGCAGAGAACACCTGTCCAACAGTGATCCCAAGCGTTTCCGCCTTGTTGCGGTCCACCGTCACAAAGAGCTGCGGCGCGCCCGCCCGGAAGGTGGTGGCAAGCCTCTGGAGAGCGGACTGCGCGTTGCCGTCCCGGACCACGGTATTAGCCAGGCTCTCCAGCAACGGGTAGTCGAAGTCGCCGTTCTTGATCTCGACCTGCATGGTGAAACCGCCGGCGTTGCCGATGCCCTGAATCGGGGGCGGGGGAAGAGCGAACGTTATCGCTTCCGGGATCGATTGCAGAGCGCCGTTTAGGCCCATGGCGATCGAGCGCAGATCCTGCCCCCTCTCCTTGAGGCGCACGTCCCAATCCTTGAGGACGACAAAGGCGACGCCCGCATTGGCGAGGCTTGCTCGGTTGTCGAGTATGGAAATGCCGCTGACGGTGACCACATGCTCGACGCCCGGCATCTTCCCGGCGATCTGCGAAATCTTTTGCATGACCGCGTCCGTGCGCTCGTTCGAGGCCCCGTCGGGCAACTGCGCGGGGACGATCAGGTAGCCTTGGTCCTCGTCCGGCAGAAATGCAGTCGGCACGCGCGTCAGTCCCCAGACTGCGCCGGCGACCAAAACGATCGCGAGGATCACCATGGCGCCGCTGCGGCGCGTCATCGCGCCGATAAGCCTCACATAGCCGCGCTCGGCGAGGCCGTAGACGCTGTTGAAGCCGCGCGAGAAAAAATTTCGCCGTTCGGGAGACGTCGGCGGCCGCAGCCACAACGCGCTTTGCGTGGGCTTGAGCGTCATCGCATTGATCGCACTGATGAAGGCGGTCGCGGCGATGACGAGCGCGAACTGCCGGAAGAGCTGTCCGGTCAACCCCGGCACGAAGGCGGCCGGAATGAACACCGACATCAGCACCAGCGTGATGCCCAAGACGGGGCCAGTCAGCTCGTCCATCGCCTTCCCCGCCGCCTCACGGCCGGGAACGCCTTGCTCGACGTACCGTGAGACGCCCTCGACGATGACGATGGCGTCGTCGACGACGATGCCGATCGCAAGCACCAGGGCGAACAGGGTCGGGAGATTGATGGTGAAGCCGAGGGCCGCCATAGCGGCGAAGGCGCCGATGAGCGTCACCGGCACGGTGGTGGCCGGCACCAGCATGGCCCGCCAATCCTGGAGGAAGACCATGATAACGATCAGCACCAGAACGCCGGCCTCGATCAGCGTCAGGTAGACTTCGCCGATCGCCGCCTTGACGAATTTGGACGTGTCGTAGGGCGTAAGATATGTGAGGCCCTCCGGAAAACTCTTGGAGAGCTCGTCCATTTTCGCCTTGACCTCGTCCGAGACCGCAATGGCGTTGGCCTCCGGCAGGAGGGAGATGGCGATGCCGGCGGCCGGCCGGCCGTCGAGATTGAACGACTCGCTGTAGGTCTGGGCGCCGAGTTCGGCGCGCCCAATGTCACGGATTCTGGTGATGCGTCCGCCATTGGCGGAATCGACCTTGACGACGATGTTTTCGAATTCGGCCGGATCGTCGAGGCGGCCCTTGAGGTTCAGCGTATATTGAAAATCCTGACCCTTCGGCATAGGCGGCGAGCCGATCGCGCCGGCGGCGACTTCCTGGCTCTGCTGCTGGATGACGTTGATGACGTCCTGCGGCGTCAGGCCCCGCGACTGGAGCAGGTCGGGGTTCATCCAAATGCGCATGGCGTATTGACCGGCGCCGAGCACCGACACGTCGGCGACGCCGTTGAGGCGAGCGAGTTCGTTCTGCACATTGATGACGGCGTAGTTCGACAAGAACAGGCTGTCGAAGCGGCTGTTGGGGGACACCAGGGCGACGAATTCGAGGATCGAAGTCGACTGCTTCTTTGTGGTCACGCCTTGGATCTGCACTTCCTGCGGCAGCGCCGAAATGGCGGCGGCCACCCGGTTTTGCACCAGGATCTGCGCCTTGTCGGGGTCAGTCCCGATCGCGAAAGTGACGGTCAAATTATAGGTGCCGTCGCTCGCGTTCGTCGACTGCATGTAGATCATGTTCTCGACGCCGTTGACATTCTG
>DASZFX010000393.1:0-2992 GCA_035939375.1 Roseiarcus sp. | reverse complement strand
CCACGGAAAGGGCGCGGCGGCCCTTGGATTGCCTCGCCCCCCGCTGCGCTCGGGTCCTCGCAATGACGGTCAGGCGATTTGGATCCGAAGGCGTCGCGCCTTACACAAGATCCCGCGGGATCGTCTCGTCCCAGTCGCGAGCGCCCGCGGCCTCTCCATTTTCAAAAGCGCGAAGGCTCGCTTGCAGGAAGAACGCCGTTCTGGTCGCGCGCATCGAAGTCTCCGTCTCGATGCGGATGCGCCAGCCGTCGCGCCCCATCTCATAAGCCTGCGTCAGCTGATAGCGCGCGGTCAGCGGATCGTCGGCGCCGATCGTCAATTCGCGCTTGAGGTCATGCGACACGATCGTGTCGATCTCGTCGAAACGATGCGCGCCTTCGCCGAACAAGCCGCCCTTGCCGTCGGTGATGTAGGTGGCGACGCCGGTCAAAAGATCGAGCGCGCTTGTGCGCGCCAAACTCCCCTCGGCGACGCGCGTCGCCGGCGCGGGATCGCCGCGAACGGGCGGTTCGAAGACGATTGCGTCGTCCAGCGGTTGCGGCGCGCGAACGGGGAGAATGAGCTTTCCTGGCAGCCTAAGCGTTAACGTTGCGGCCTCGGGCGCCGGCCAAATCAAGGGCCAATAGGCGGTCGAAAGCGCAAGCCGCACGACGTGACCGGCCGCGAAAGCGTATCCGCAATCATTGAGCTTCACGCGGATCCTGTAGAACGCTCCCGGCGTCAAAAGGCTCGGTTCGGCGCGGCTTTCGCGATGCGTCAGGTTGAGCACGCCATAGGATATGCGACGGGAGGAGCCGTCCGGCGCGACATCGCAGAGCCGGACGCATAGCTGCGCGACCGGCTTGTCCGAGGCGATCTCGAATTCGACTTCCGGCGCGCCGAGGATTTCCATACGCTCGCCGAGCGGCGCGCTGTCGAGGACATAGGAGAACGCGTCGTCGCGACGCTGGTCGACTGGCGCCTGGCCGGCGACGCCGGTCCCCATCCACTCGCCGCAGGCAAGGCCGGTCCATGCCGGCGAACGGATGGTCGCGATTGCGCTGGTCCGCGGCGCATCGTCCAGAGAGCGGGCGTTCGCATGGAGCATGCGCGGCTCGATGCGGGGCGAAGGCCACTCCTTCTCGCCGACGAAACGGCCGGGCGCCGTGTCGCGATCGCCAGGCGCGGACCATTCCTCGATATAGGCGCGCAGCATCGGCTCGGCCATGATTCCGCGATCCTCGCCCTTGAGCCAATGGTCCCACCAGCGCAAGGCTTCCTGCAAAAATCCAATCGCCGGTCCCGGCGCGCCATCCTGCGGATAGACATGCGCCCATGGGCCGATGAGGCCAAGCCGAGGTACGTTCAACCCTTCGAGAAGACGAGGGACGGCGTTGGTGTAAGCGTCGGCCCAGCCGCCGACCGCGAAGACTGGACAGACGATCGCCGAGAAATCCTCGCAGACCGAACCATGGCGCCAATAGGCGTCGCGGCGCTGATGGGCGAGCCAGAGGGCGGGAAAGAACGGCAGCTCTCGCAACCTCTCGCGCCATTGCTCGCGCCAGCCCGCGCCGGCCAAGGCAGGGTCGGGCGGGCGCGCCTGATAGGCCAGCATGATCGCGCCCCACCAGAGATTGTCGTTGAGCAGCGCGCCGCCCATATAGTGGATGTCGTCGGCGTAGCGATCGTCGGTCGAGCAGACCGTGATGACGGCTTTGAGCGCAGGCGGACGCAGCGCCGCGGTCTGCAAAGCGTTGAACCCGCCCCATGACTTGCCCATCATGCCGACGCGCCCGTCGCACCAAGGCTGGCGGCTCAGCCAATCGATGACCTCCGAGGCGTCTGTCAGTTCCTGGGCAAGGTATTCATCGGCCATATGTCCATCGGACTCGCCGGAGCCCCGCATGTCGACGCGGATCGCCGCATAGCCGTGAGCGGCGAACCAACCGTGCATCGGTTCGTCCCGCGCCCTGGTGCCATCGCGCTTGCGATAGGGAATATATTCAAGGATGGCGGGAACCGGCTTCTCGGCTGCGTCCTTTGGCAACCAGAGTCGCGCGGCGAGGCGGGCGCCGTCCGCAAGCGGGATGAAGAGATGTTCGGTAACGGCGATTGCCGCCATGGGCGGGGGAGCTCCTCGAGGTCGGTTCAAGTTGCGCCGACGAGCCGTTCCGTGAAGCAAGGAGTGAACAGATCGACTCGCGCGACCGTCACGGCGAGGACCCCAAGCGCAGCGAGGGGAAGAAGCAATCCACGGGGCGCGCGCCTTTTCCGGATTGCTTCGCTTGCTCGCGATGATGGTTGAGGCGCATCGCCCTCAGTTCGTCGCCACTAGGCCGCGACGCCGCCGCGGTGGGCCAGAACGTGGTCGAGCCAGGTCGTGTCCATTTCCGGCACCGAGGATATGAGCTTTTCCGTATAGGGATGGAAGGGCGGAGAGAAGATTTGCGCGGTCGGCCCTTGCGCAATGATCTCGCCCTTCAGCATCACCGCGGTTCGATGGGCGATGCGGCGCACGGTGCCGAGATCATGGGTGATGAACATATAGGCGAGGCCCAGTTCGTCCTGCAATCGCCTGAGCAGCTTCAAGACCTCTTCCGCGACGAGCGGATCGAGCGCCGAAGTCGGCTCGTCGCAAATGATCAAGTCCGGCTCCGCGGCCAGCGCGCGTGCGATGCAGACGCGTTGCTTTTGACCCCCGGACAATTGGCCGGGACGGCGGCTGGCGAAATCCTCGGGAAGGCCGACCAGCCGCAGGAGCTCGGCGACGCGGTCCCGGATCGACGACTTTGAGCGGCGGAAGAACGCCGCCACCGGACGGCCGATGATCTCGCTCAATGTCTGACGGGGATTGAGCGCCACATCGGGCATCTGATGCACCATTTGCAGGCGGCGCAGGGTCTCGCGCGGGCGCGGCGCAAGGGCGGGCGGCAAGGTCTCGCCGCTTAGCTTCACATCGCCGGTCCATCGCGGCAGCAATCCGACCACGACGCGCGCGAGCGAACTCTTGCCG
>DASZFX010000392.1:0-5483 GCA_035939375.1 Roseiarcus sp. | reverse complement strand
CGGCCATGACGGTGAAATTCGGCAGGCAGGCGAGATACGCGATGTCATAAGCGCCGGCGTGGGTCGGGCCGTCGGCGCCGACGAGACCCGCCCGGTCGATCGCGAAACGCACCGGCAGGTTCTGGATCGCCACATCATGGACGACCTGATCGTAGCCGCGTTGGAGGAAGGTCGAGTAGATCGCGCAGAAGGGCTTGTAGCCTTCCGTCGCCAGCCCGGCGGCGAAAGTCACCGCATGTTGCTCGGCGATGCCGACATCGAAGATGCGATCGGGATAGGCCGCCTCGAAGAGGTCAAGTCCGGTCCCCGACGGCATCGCGGCGGTAATGGCGACGATTTTCTTATCCGCCGCCGCCTCGCGGACGAGGCTCTGGGCGAAGACTTTGGTATAGGCGGGCGCATTGGCCTTTGGCTTCGCCTGTGCGCCGGTGACGACGTCGAAGGCGTTGACGCCGTGATATTTGTCGTCCGCCGCCTCGGCCGGCGGATAGCCCTTGCCTTTCTTGGTGACGACATGGATCAGCACCGGGCCGTTCGGCATGTCGCGCACGTTGCGCAGCACCGGCAAAAGATGGTCGAGATTGTGACCGTCGATCGGGCCGACATAGAAGAAGCCCAATTCTTCGAACAGCGTGCCGCCGGTCCAGAAGCCGCGGCTGTATTCCTCGGTGCGCTGCGCCTTGTCGTAGAAGAATTTGGGCAGGCGCTTGGCGAGCTGCTTGGCCGTCTCGCGGAAGGTGCGATACGTGCGGCTCGAGACGAGGCGCGCAAGATAGGCGGACATGGCGCCGGTCGGGGGCGCAATCGACATGTCGTTGTCGTTGAGGACGACGATGAGTCGCGTATGACGCGCGCCGGCGTTGTTCATCGCCTCATAGGCCATGCCCGCCGACATGGCGCCGTCGCCGATCACCGCCACGACATTGTTGGCGCGCTTGTCGAGATCGCGCGCGACCGCCATGCCGAGGCTGGCGGAGACGGAGGTGGAAGAATGCGCGGCGCCGAACGGGTCATATTCGCTTTCGGCGCGTTTCGTGAAGCCGGAAAGCCCTCCGCCCTGTCGCAGGGTGCGGATGCGATCGCGCCGGCCGGTTAGGATCTTGTGCGGATAGGCCTGATGGCCGACGTCCCAGACAATGCGGTCGCGCGGCGTATCGAACACGTAATGGAGTGCGACGGTCAGCTCTATGACGCCGAGTCCGGCCCCGAGATGGCCGCCGGTGATCGAGACCGCGCTGACCGTCTCGGCGCGCACCTGATTGGCGAGCGCGCGCAGAGCGCTTTCAGGCAGACGACGCACGTCTGCGGGGCTGCGAATTTGATCAAGAAGAGGCGTATCGGATTTTGTCACAACAATCCTCGAACCGGCGCCAAAAATACCGCTTCAGGGTCGCTAAAGCGGGCGTCGCATCGACGAAGTGGTTACACCAGAAAGCCGACGGGCGGCAATTCTGGGCCGGCGGGGCGGCGCCGCGGTATAGAAATTCGGTTAAGCAATGGAATCTCCAAGCGATTAGAACGCTCGGGGAACAAAGCGCCCCTTCGTCGCCCGCCTTCTAAAATATAACAGACGCCGGGGGAGCGCGGCTTCCGCGAATGATGATGTTTTGACGAGCGCGCGCGCATTTCAAAAGGTTGCGGCTATTTTGTCACGGCTGGGCGCGCGGTTCGCCGCCTTGACGGTCCAACAGCGCTTCTCCATTGTGCGCTGCACCGGAGAAGCGCTCCATTTTTAAGGCTTTGCAGGTCGCGCGCGGCCACGCCGGCCGCGGCCCGAGATTTGGAAAAGCGCGTTTCCCGATTGAAGGGCGCCGGGAGGACGCATGAATAATATGATCAAGGGTCTTATCGTGGCCGCCGGCGCGCTTATTGCCGGGGCGGCTTACGCCGACGACCTTAACGTCGCGCTGATCTATGGCCGCACCGGCCCGCTCGAAGCCTACGCCAAGCAAACCGAGACCGGCCTGAGGCTCGGCTTCGAATATGCGACCAAAGGGACGATGACGGTCGACGGGCGCAAGATCAACATCATCTTGAAGGACGATCAGTCCAAGCCCGATCTCGCCAAGACGGCGCTCGCCGAAGCCTACGAGGACGATCACGCCGATATCGCGATCGGCACGTCGTCGTCAGCCGCCGCTATCGCCATGCTGCCAGTCGCCGAGGAGCATAAGAAAATACTCATCGTTGAACCGGCGGTCGCCGATCGGATCACCGGCGACAAATGGAATCGCTATATTTTCCGCACCGCTCGCAATTCCAGCCAGGACGCGATCTCGAACGCTTTGGCGATCGGCAAGCCCGGCGTCTCGATCGCGACGCTTGGCCAGGACTACGCCTTTGGCCGCGACGGCGTCGCCGCCTTCAAGGAGGCGCTCGCCAAGACCGGCGCGACTTTGGTCGACGAGGAATACGCGCCGATCAACACGACGGATTTCACCGCCGTCGGTCAGCGTCTGTTCGACGCCCTCAAGGACAAGCCGGGCCGCAAGATCATCTGGACCATCTGGGCCGGCGCCGGCGATCCGCTCGACAAGCTGCAGGATCTCGATCCCGGCCGTTACGGCATCGAATTGTCGACGGCCGGCAACATCCTCCCTGCGCTCACGGCCTATAAGCGCTTTCCGGGGATGGAGGGCGGCGCCTATTACTATTACGGCATCCCGAAGAATCCGGTCAACGATTGGCTTGTCGCCGAACACCAGAAGCGCTTCAACGCGCCGCCCGATTTCTTCACCTGCGGCGGCTTTGCCGCGGCCATGGCCGTTGTGGCGGCGGTGGAAAAGGCGAAATCGACCGACACGGAGAAGCTCATCGCGACGATGGAGGGCATGGACTTTGAAACGCCCAAGGGAAAGATGATCTTCCGCAAGGAGGATCACCAGGCTCTCCAGGCGATGTACCACTTCAAGGTCAAGGTCGACCCCGGTCTTGCCTGGGCCGTGCTGGATCTCGTCAATGAGATAAAGATCTAGGACATGTCTATTCCGATCCGCAACAGGCATTGAGGCGGGCGCTCCTTCGCGCCTGCCGGACTTTGCGGGGGCGCGCGCCTCCGTGTCGCGGAGCGAATAGGGGAGAGGCCGCCGTCTGATCAGCCAATGACCGCCTCCCTCGAAACCAGGGCTCTGACGATCCGTTTCGGCGGCCATGTCGCGGTCGATGCGGTCTCGTGCCAGTTTCGCGCCGGCGAGTTGACCGCCATCGTCGGCCCGAACGGCGCCGGCAAGACGACGTATTTCAATCTGATCTCCGGACAATTGCGCGCAACCAGCGGCGCGGTGATCTTGAACGGCGCCGACGTGACGGGACTCGGCGCGGCCGAACGCGCCGCTCGCGGGGTCGGGCGCGCCTTTCAGCTCACCAATCTCTTTCCGGGCCTCAGCGTCGCCGAGAACGTCAGGCTCGCTGTCCAGGCCGCGGCCGGCGTGCACTACGACATGTTCGATCCTTGGCGGCTCAGGCGCGATCTGATAGCGCGCGCCGATGAAGTCCTTGAGGAGGTCGCGCTGACGGGGCGGCGCGCCAGCGCCGCCGCCGCGCTTTCGCACGGCGATCAGCGCAAACTCGAAGTGGCCCTGATGATCGCCCTGAGGCCGACGATCTTCATGTTCGACGAGCCAACCGCGGGGATGAGCGTCGATGAAGTCCCGGTGGTGCTCGATCTCATCGCGCGGCTGAAGACGGACGCTTCGAAGACCATCCTGCTCGTCGAGCATAAGATGGATGTCGTGCGCTCGCTCGCCGATCGCATCATCGTCTTGCACAACGGGAAGCTGATGGCCGACGGCGAGCCCGCTGAGATCATCGCCTCGCCGATCGTGCAGGAGGCCTATCTCGGCGTTGCGAAGGCGAGCGCCTCATGACCGCGCTCTTGAGCCTTCGCGGCGTTCATACGCACATCGGCCGCTATCATATCTTGCAAGGCGTCGACTTCGAAGCGCCTGAGGGCAGGACGACGATGCTGCTTGGCCGCAACGGCGCCGGCAAGACCACGACCTTGCGAACGATCATGGGCCTTTGGCGTGCTTCGGCCGGCGCGGTGAGTCTCGCCGGCGCGCCGATCGAGGCGCTGCCGACCCCGACGATTGCGCGGGCCGGCGTTTCCTATGTGCCGGAGACGATGGCGATCTTCTCGGCGCTCACCGTGCGCGAAAATCTCGTCCTTGCCGCGCGCGACGGCCCGCTCGACGATCAGCGGCTGCAATGGATTTTCGGCTTCTTCCCCGCCTTGAAGAAATTCTGGCTTTCCCGCGCCGGCTCGCTGTCGGGCGGGCAAAAGCAGATGCTGTCGATCGCCAGGGCGATCGTCGAGCCACGCCGCCTCTTGCTCATCGACGAGCCGACCAAGGGCCTGGCGCCGGCGATCGTCGGCGCGTTGATCGATTGCTTGAAGGAGATCAAGCGCGCCGGCGTCACCATCCTGCTCGTCGAGCAGAACTTCCGCGTCGCGCAGGAAGTCGGCGATGAAGCGCGGGTGATGGACAACGGCCGCATCGTCCATCAAGGATCGATGGCGGAGCTCGCCGCCGACGGCGCCTTGCAGAACAGATTGCTCGGCCTCTCTCTGGACGCCCATCAATGAGCGCAACCGACGCCGGCGCCGCGCTACCGCGCCAGAAAATCGACATTGCGCCGGCGCTGCTGCCGTTGATGATCGCGATCATCGCCGCCCCGCTGATCGGCTCGACCTCGACTTTCATAACCTTGACCTTCGCCAGCCTCGCCATGGGTCTGATGCTCTTCACCATGGCGTCGGGGTTCACCTTGGTGTTCGGGCTGATGGATGTGCTCAACTTCGGACACGGCGCCTTCATTTCCATCGGCGCCTATGTCGCGACCCTCGTTTTTCTGCCGCTGATCGCCTGGTCGCAGGCCGATTCCGTCGGCCTCAACCTCGCCGTCATCGCTTTGGCGATCGCGGCGGCGACTGCGGTCTGCGGCGCATTGGGCCTCGTCTTCGAGCAATTGCTGGTTCGCCCGGTCTATGGCCAGCATCTCAAGCAAATCCTGGTGACGACGGGCGGATTGATCGTCGTCGAACAATTGCTCTATGCGTTGTTCGGACCGCAGACGATCCCGCTCAGCCTGCCGACCGCGTTACGCGGCGCCTTTCTCATCGGCGATGCCGCGATCGAAAAATTCCGTCTGCTCGCCGTCGTCGTCGGCCTCATCGTCTTCGTCGCGCTGACCTTGACCTTGAACTATACGAAGATCGGCTTGTTGATACGCGCCGGGGTCGAGAATCGCGAAATGGTCGAAGCGCTCGGCTATCGCATCAATCGTCTGTTCATCGGCGTCTTCATGGCGGGCTCGGCCCTCGCCGGGCTCGGCGGCGTGCTTTGGGCGCTCTATCGCGAACAGGTCCACGCCTCGGTCGGAAACAGTCTGACGGTGCTGATCTTCATCATCGTCATCACCGGTGGGCTCGGCTCGGTCGGCGGCTGTTTCCTCGGGGCGACGCTTGTCGCGCTCATCGCCAA
>DASZFX010000391.1:0-3211 GCA_035939375.1 Roseiarcus sp. | reverse complement strand
GTCCCTGTTGCCAGGACGCAAACGCGCGTTGCGTTGCGCGCCGGCGGGGCGCGCCTGCGCTGTGGTCCTTGCCTTTCTCGCCGCAGCGACAAGCCCCGCCTCGGCCGGCGATCCCGGCGTCAGCGAGGAGGCGATCGTCTTTGGCGAGCCGGCTCCGTTCTCCGGTCCGGCCGCTGAACTCGGATTGAAGATGCGGGTCGGCATTCTTGCCGCCTTCGCCGAGGTCAACCGGCGCGGCGGGGTCAATGGCCGGCAGCTGAAGCTCATATCCTATGACGATGGTTACGACCCCGAGCAATCGATCGAGGCGACCCGCCGCCTGATCGAGGAGGACAAGGTCTTCGCTCTGATCGGTCCGGTCGGGACGCCGACTTCCGCCGCGAGCGAACCGATGGCGACCAAGGCCGGCCTGCCGTTCATTGGCGCGCTGACGGGCGCGGAATTTCTGCGCGACCCTCGCAAGGACAATGTCGTCAATATCCGCGCTTCCTATTTCGAGGAGACGGAGACGCTCGTCGATCGCTTGACGACGGATCGGGGGTATTCGCGCATCGCCGTTCTCTATCAAGACGACGCTTTCGGTAGGGCAGGGCTCGCCGGCGTTGAGAATGCACTGGCGCGCCGCGGCATGATGCTCGCAGGGCAGGCGTCCTTCGAGCGCAACACGACCGCCGTGAAGATGGCGGCGCTGACCCTTCGCCAGACCAATCCGCAGGCGGTCATCATGATCGGGCCATATCGCCCCTGCGCGGAATTCGTCAGACTCAGCCGCCGATTGGGCATGGATGCGCAGGTCGCCGCGATCTCCTTCCTCAATAGCGACGCCTTCGCCAAAGACCTCGGCGCTTTGAGCGTTGGAACGATCGTCACACAAGCGGTTCCTTCGCCGTTCGACGCCTCGCTGCCGCTCGCCGCCAGATTCCAGGATGCGCTAAAACAGTACGACGCCGCCCTCGCGCCCGGTTACATTGCGCTTGAGGGGTACCTCGCGGGACGGCTGACGATCGCCGCGCTGGAGAAGATTTCCGGCGAGCCGACCCGCGGCTCTCTTCTTTCGGCGATCCGCACGGCCACGTTCGATCTCGGCGGCATGACGCTGGCCTATGGGCCGGCCGACAATCGCGGCTCGAGCCGCGTCTTCTTGACGACGATCGAGCCGGACGGCGCGACGAGGCCGATTGCAAACCTGACGGAGCCGCACGGCTAGAGAGGGCTGCGGCGCTCGCCGCAGAACGTTTGATCGAGGGGACGAGGCGAATGGCGAGGGCGATCGATGACGCGGCGCAGATCGTGGAGGCTCCCCCTCCGGCGAAGCGCTTGCGCGTCGGCATCCGCGGCAAGCTCTATGGGGCCTTCGCCGGCGTCGCCAGCCTGACCCTTCTCGCCAGCGTTGTTGCGTTTTTCTCCTATAGTTACATCAGCGCCGGCCTTTATCGCTTCGAGGTCCAAGGCGTTTCAGCGATCACCCAGGCGCAGGCCTTGGCTCGCCGCGCCGCCGCACTTTCCGCCATCTCCTCGGCCTTGGTCCAGTCCGGCGACGACGCCGCTCTCGCCGCCGCGATGAACCGGCTCAAGGTCAAACAAGGGGAACTCGCCGTTACGCTCGATGGGTTGCGCGGCGCGCCAATCGACGAGACGACGATGGCGGGATTGAAGACGAGCGTCGCTCAGTTCGAGCTCAGCGCTGATCATCTCGGCGCTGCGATCGCCCGCCATATCGAGGCGACCAAGCGTCGCAAAGCGCTCGGCGTCGGCGCCTTCGCCGCCAATCGCGCCTTGCGCGAACAGCTCGCGCCGATTGTCGACGACGCCGGCTTCGATCTCTTGTCCGGACTCGAGCAGATTGCCGAAGACCATGGGCACGACGCTACGCCGCATTTGCTTCCGAGCGTCTCGGCGCGGCAGGCGGCCGACCTCGAGGCGCTGGCGGATTTGCGCGCCGAAGCCAATCGGGTGATCGGCATCCTGACGGAAGTGTCGCTGTCCCCCAGCATCGATCAATTGCCGCCTCTGCGCGACCAATTCGCCGCCAGCGTCGACCGCGCTCGCGAAGCGGCCGCGGCGTTGAGCGATTCCGAAATCTCCAATCGCCTGAGCGGCGCCCTCGAGACGATGCTCGATTTCGGCGCCGAGAGCGACGGCATTTTCGACGCGCGCCGCGACGAACTGACGATCGAGGGCGAGGCGAAAGCGCTCGTCTCCGCCAACCAGAAGCTGCAGGAGACGCTCGCCGCCGACGTTCAGCGCGTCATCGACGCCGTGATGAACAATACGGTTTTGGATGTCGCTTCCTCCCGCGCGGCGATCATCAACAGTCAATCTCTCCTTGTCGTGCTGATCGCGACAAGCGTCATGCTGGCCGTCACTTTGGCCTGGATGTATGTCGGGCATGGACTCTTGCGACGGCTCGCCGAACTGGGCGACGCGATCCTCGCGCTCGCCGGCGGCGATCTCGACGTCGCCATACCGCATGAGGGCGCGGACGAGCTGAGCCGCATGGCCAATGCGGTCGAAGTGTTCAAGCAACACGCCATTCAGGCGCGCGAACTCGAAATCGACAAGGAGAGAGGTCGCATCGCCGACCTGCGACGGCGCGAAGCGTCGTTCCGCCTTTTGTTCGAAAGCAATCCGGTGCCGATGTGGCTCGTCGACCAGAGGAGCCTGCAGTTCGTCTCGGCCAATCAAGCGGCGGTGGCCCATTACGGCTACAGCCGCGAGCAGTTCCTCGCCATGAGCGTCGTCGACGTCCTGGCGCCCGCCGATCGGGAGCGGTTCATTCGGCAGGCGGGCGCAGCGCGCGTCGCCG
The DNA here is from genome assembly GCA_035939375.1 of Roseiarcus sp. Lineage (GTDB taxonomy): Bacteria > Pseudomonadota > Alphaproteobacteria > Rhizobiales > Beijerinckiaceae > Roseiarcus. Next base: position 405 of record DASZFX010000391.1, on the reverse strand, counting down.
GCCTTGGCGAACAGCATTGGCGCCACGTGAAGGCGAATGGCCACGAAATCGACGTGGTCGCTTATGCGCAGGAGCTCGAATATGAAGGCGTCGCCTGCGCGCTGGCGGCCAATATCGACGTTACCGAGCGCAAGCAAGCCGAAGCGCGCATCGCCCATATGGCGCACCACGATCCTCTGACCGATCTCGCCAATCGGGTTCTTTTCCGCGAGCGCTTGAGCGAGGCGCTTGCGCGCACGGCGCGCAAGAACGGCGTCGTCGCTGTTTTGTGCATCGATCTCGATCGCTTCAAGGAAGTCAACGACACGATGGGCCATCCGGTCGGCGATGCGCTCCTGACCGCGGTCGCCGAACGTCTGCGCGCCTGCGTCAGGACGCCAGATACGGTTTCTCGCTTCGGCGGCG
>DASZFX010000390.1:0-3625 GCA_035939375.1 Roseiarcus sp. | reverse complement strand
AAGAATTAGAAACGTTTCCAATAATGCACAGCGCCTAAAGACGGGTCAAGATCGCCCCCAAAAGCGGAAAGCCTCATCTCCTCTCTCGCTCCCGCCAACGAATTGGTATAAAAGGAAAAGAGCGCACAAAGGACGTGCCGGGCGGGTCCATTTTGGGAGAGTTTTCGATTGAAGGAGACCATGGAAAAGCCAGCGACGATCCGCGATGTGGCGCGGGTGTCCGGCGTGTCGGTCGGAACCGTTTCACGGAGCTTGAACACCCCGGACTCGGTGCGCCCTGCGACCCTGGGCAGGGTGCGGGCCGCCATCCAGGAATTGGAGTTCCGGCCTGACACGCGCGCGCAGAACATGCGGCGGCGAAGCACCTTGACGGTAGGTTTCGTCGTCGACGACATCGCCAATCCGCTGCATGCCGCGACATTTAAGGCGGCCGATGCGGAGATGCGCGAGCGCGGCTTTTCGCTCTACCTGGTCAACACCAACGGCAAAGCGCGCGAAGAGGCCGACGCGATCGACATGCTGCAGCACGGCCGCGCCGACGGCTTGATCATGACGATCAACAGCGAGCAGGACGCGCGCACGCTGAAGCGGCTCGAAGGGCTGAGAGTTCCCTCGGTTCTGCTCGACCGCGAGATCTCCCTCGAAATGGACCAGGTCCTCACCGATCACGCCATCGGCATGATCCAGGCCGTCGACCACCTGATCGAGCTCGGCCATCGCCGCATTGCCCTGATCACCGGCGGCCTCGGCATCCGGCCCGGACGCGAGCGCGTGCGCGGATTCGTCGAGGCGTTTCGGCGCCGTCGTTCCCCCTGCCCGCAAGATCTCATCCGGGCGCACAGCCTGTCGGCCGATTTTGGCTTTCGCGAAACCTCGGCGCTTCTGAACGCCCCCGACCGCCCGAGCGCGATCATCGCGGCGGGCAATCGCATCCTTGTCGGCGCGCTGCGGGCGATCCAGCAACAGAACATCTCGATACCGGGCGACGTCTCGATCATCGCCTGCGATCAAACGGACCTCGCCCGGCTGTACCCTGGGCCGATCACGCTGATCGATCGCGACATCGAGGAGATCGGCCGCACGGCGGCGCAATTGCTCCTCGACCGGCTGGTGGAGCGCAGCGAAAGGCCGGCGCAGCGCATTACTTTCCCGACGAGGCTGATCCTCGGCGGCTCATGCGCCCCGTACCGGAAGTAATTCCGTCGCAAGCAGCGCCAAGGCCGCGATCGGAAAAGCGAAGCCGATCCAGGTGATCGCGTCCCAACCGCCGAGCGCATAGGTCAGGCTTGCTATCGCCGAGCCGCTTGCCCCTCCGATGAAGAACAGAGCGACGTAGAGCCCGTTGAGGCGGCTTCGCGCCTCCGCGTCGAGCGAATAGATCGCGCGCTGACCGACGACCTGATTGGCCTGGACGCCGCCGTCGATAATGACGCCGGCGGCGATAAGCGCGGCCATCGAACCGGCGCCGCCGCCGAGCTTCGCCAGCAGGAACGACGCGGCGACGACGATCATCGAAAGGCCGTTCACGACCCGGGTCCAGCCGCGGTCGGCGAGGCGCCCGGCGATCGGAGCTACGACCGCGCCGGCTGCGCCGGCGAGCGCAAAAAAGCCGATGCCCGCATCACAAGGGCCAGAGCGGCGATGACCGCGGCGGAAGCCGCAAAGACCGCCCGCCAGCCAAGGGCGTTGGCGATGAGACTGGAGACGGGCCTGGCCAACATGATGCCGGCGAGCAGACCGCTCATCACGTTGCCGACCACGCGGCCGCGGCTCGCATCGGGGGCGAGATGGGCTGCGATCGGCAGCAGCATTTGCGCCGCCACGGAGAGCAGGCCGATGATGAGGCAAGCGAAGAGGAACAAGGGCGCGGAGGGAGCGATCGCCGCTGCGGCGAGCGCAGCCGAAGCGGCGCAAAGGGTGACCACGATCAGGCGGCGGTTTTCGACCAGGTCGCCGAGCGGGACCAACAACGCCAACCCTGCGCAATAGCCGCATTGGGTGAAGGTGACGATCAGGCCGGCCGCCTTGTCATCGAGCCCAATCGAAGGCGCGATCAGGCCTATCAACGGTTGCGCATAATAGATATTCGCCGCGAGCAGACCGCAGGCCGCCGCCAGAAGGAACGTCATCCAGGCCGGCGTTCGCCGTTCCGCGGCGAGAGCCCTCGCACCAGTGAGCGTAGATTCCGTCATCTCTCAATTCCGGCCAAAGAACCCAGTCGCTCGCTCAGCGCCTCTTCCCTCGCTCGTCAAAGCCCCGCCTCGGGCGAAACGTCTGGCTTCGCCGCGAAACCTCGACCTTGGAAAGCCATTTTCAGAGTTCGCCAACCGATTGCGAAGCATCGTCTCGACAGCGCCCGTCAAGGGCGCATATCGCGCTCGCCGCAATCAAAGGCGTCGGCGAAGCGCCGTTCTATAGAGCGAAATCGGAATTGTTCGTTCTCACAATCGCGTCAGAAGCGGCGGGTCAGCCCGCCGCGCGGCGTCGATCGGCCTCTGCAAAACCGCGCGCCGCCTTCTCCAGGCCTGCCTCGATCAGCAGGTTGCGGAACGACGACCAGCGCTCCAGGGACGCGCCGTAGAGCCGCTGATGCTGGGCGAGGAAGTCCCGGATCTTGGAGCTTTGCATGGGCTGGCTGAAGACGAAGCCTTGCGCTTCCGTGCAACCTTCCGCGCGCACTTTCTCGAGCTGGTCGGCCGATTCGACGCCCTCGGCCGTCGTCACCATGCGCAGGCCGGAGGCGAGCTCGGCGATCGCCCGCACGATAATCCGACAATCGGCGTTGTCGCAGATTTCGTTCACGAAGGCGCGGTCGATCTTGATTTTGTCGAAGGGGAAGCTGCGTAAATAACGGAGCGAAGAATAGCCGGCGCCGAAATCATCGAGTGAGATGCGCACGCCGAGGTCATGCAATTGGCGCAGCGTTGCAAGGTTACGCTCGCTGTCGTGAAGCAGTACGGGTTCGGTGATTTCCAGTTCAAGACGCTTGGCGGCCAGGCCTGAGGCCGCCAGAGCATGGATGACGATGGCGACAAGATTGCTCGATGCGAATTGGAGCGGCGACAGATTAATGGCGACGGTCAGGTCCGTCGGCCAGGTCGCGGCCTCCGCGCAGGCCTCGTGCAGCACCCATTCGCCGAGCGCGCCGATGAGGCCGCTATCCTCGGCGAGCGGAATGAATTCGCTCGGAAGGATGGCCCCGCGTTCGGGATGGGTCCAGCGCAGCAACGCCTCGAAGCCGGTCGCCTCGTTGGTCTGAAGGTCGACGAGCGGCTGATAGTGGAGCTCGAGCTGGTTGGCGGCGAGCGCGCTGCGCAGCATCGTTCCGAGATTTCCCCGCGGCTGCGGGCCCGCGTCCATCGCGGCTTCGAAGAACCGATAGTTGCTGCGCCCGTCGGCCTTGGCGCGGTAGAGCGCGATATCCGCGTATTTGAGCAGGACATCGCCTTCGCTGGCGTCGTTCGGGGCGATCGCAACACCGATGCTGGCGCTGACGACGACGTCGCGGCCGTCGAGCTTGTAAGGCCGATTGATTTGCTCGAGGAGGCGAGCCGCCAAGGCGGCCACTTCTTTGGCGTCTTTGCCGTCCATCACGATCGCGAACTCGTCGCCGCCGAAGCGAGAA
>DASZFX010000389.1:0-6928 GCA_035939375.1 Roseiarcus sp. | reverse complement strand
CAAGCTTATTGTCCACGGCCGCACGCGCAACGAGGCCCTGCTGCGGCTGCGCCGCGCGCTCGATGAATTCATCATCGACGGCGTCGAGACGACTTTGCCGCTGTTTCGCACATTGGTGCGCAACACGGACATCCAAAACGGCCAATATGATATTCACTGGCTCGAACATTTCCTGGCGAACGAGAAAGTGGTCCAGGAGTGAGCGCAAGGAGCGGTCCGCAAAGCGGCGATCAGGCCCCAGTTGCGCGGCGGTTGGCTGCGGTAGAAACTAAGCTCAGAACGATTCCATGCGCATTTGGCGCGTTTTCGCGCGCTTGATATAAGCGATGCGGTTTGACGCGGCCGGCAGTCTTCCCGGCGCTGCGCGAGTTGGAGCTTGTCATGGATTATTGCGATTTCGATTTGCTGGAGCGCACGCCCCTGCAGCGCGATCCGTTCGACTTTATAGTGGTTCCAGATTTCATTCGCGCGGAGAGATTCGCCGCGGTCGTCGCCGATTATCCGCTTGTGCCGGGACCGGGCTCGCATCCGCCGGCCGAGCTGAAGATTCACGGCGAATTCGAAAAGCTGATGGAGGAATTGCGCGGGACCAAGTTCCGCGCGGCGATCGAGCGCAAATTCGCCATCGATCTCACCGGCCGGCCGACCATGTATACGGTACGCGGCTTTGTTCGCGAGAAGGACGGCGCGATCCACACCGACTCGACGACAAAGATCATCACCGTCCTCCTCTACATGAACGAACGCTGGCAGGAGGACGCCGGGCGCCTGCGCTTGTTGCGCGGTCCAGACAATCTCGACGATTACGTCGCCGAAGTGCCGCCCTATGGCGGCACGTTGCTCGTCTTCAAGCGCGCCGACAATTCCTGGCACGGCCACAAGCCTGTCGCTGGACCGCGCCGCGCCATTCAGCTCAATTGGGTGACCAGCCAGGAGATCGTCGATTCCGAACAGCGGCGTCATCAGGTCTCGACGCGATTCAAGAAGTTCAAGCAGCTTTTTACGCCCAAGCGAGCGGCGGTCGGGCATTGACGCTTGGCGTGCGGCAAGGCCAGATAGACTCGCTTGGCCTCTCGAATGACGGGCGGATCTAACCAGGGAGCATGCCTTGAAAAAACGTACGATCGGGATCGCCTTGTCGGCGATCATTCTGGCGGCGGCCTTCGGCCTCGCCGGAACCGGCGCCGCCAGCGCCGAAAGCGTCATGAAAATCTGCGGCGATCAATGGAAGCAAGCCAAGGCCAGCGGGTCGACCAATGGCATGACCTGGAAGGATTTTCTCGCCCAATGCCGCGAGCAGCAGAAGGGCGCGGCGCCCGCAGCGGCCGCGGCCGCCCCGGCGGCGGCCCCGGCCGCGCCGGCTCCGGTGGTCACGGCCGCCGCCGGCGGCAAGACCGCAAAGGAGTGCAATGCCGAATATGCGGCCAACAAGGAGGCGATCAAAGCCTCCGGGCAGAAGAAGAAGGATTTCGTCGAGGCCTGCCGCGCGGGAACTGAGACCGTTCCGCCCGGCGCCGCCCCTGCGGCGGCTGCGCCCGCGCCCGCTGCCGCGCCCCCGCCGGCAGCGCCGCCGCCCGCGGCAGCCCAGGCGCCCAAGCCGACGGCGGCCAAGCCGAAGCCGGCTGCGGCCGCGCCTGCGGCCGGCGAATTCCAGACCGAGGCTGAGGCCAAGGGGAAATGCCCGACCGATACGGTCGTCTGGGTCAACACCAAGAGCGGCGTCTATCACTTTGCCGGAACGCGCAACTACGGCAAGACGAAACATGGCGCCTATATGTGCGAAGCCGACGCCAAGGCGGCCGGCCGACGCGCTTCCGAGGAGGAAAAGCACCCGTAAGCAGTAGCTTTTCGGACAAGCACGGCTATCTCGGCGCCGCGTCTCAACTCTGAGGCGCGGCGTTTTGCTTCAAGTTGAGGCCGGCCCGGGCTGAGGTCTTTTACGAGGCGAAGAAGCTTGAAACCCGCTTGACGGCCGGCGGCCGAGGATGGACGCTGAACCCGCACAGGCTGCGCAAGCACAAGGGGCGCCCATGCCAAGCAACTGCTGCCATCCGATCGGCGCGCATGAGCGTTTGCGCGCGCCCGACACCTATGTCTCGAGCCTGATGCTCGACCGGGCGTTGGACGCGATTCTGCGTCGCCTCGGCGAATACGACCGCGACCACGATATTCCCTATCTCGCCGGCTACAGCCTCGACGGCGGAACGATCTATATCGACCGGCATCTGCCGCGGAGTTTTGTCTACAAGGGGCGTACGATCGAGGTTGATCGCTATCTCATCCTGCATGAAGAGGTCGAAAAGACATTGATCGACCAGCTCGGGCTCCACTATCAGCACGCCCATCAGATCGCCACGCGCGCCGAAGAAGCAGCGGTCAGGGCCGATGGAGTCTCCTGGCGCGCCTATGACCGGTTCATGCAGAAATTCGTCAAGGAGATGGGCGACGAAAACCTGAGCAAACTTCCGCCCGATCTCGATCTCAAGCCCTATCGCGACGAGCACGATTACGACCTCATGCGTCGCATGAAAGCAGCGACCGAAGACGGGGCTCACCCGCTGTCAAAGAAGGTCGCCCTTGCCCGCGAACTCGACAAGGCGTTAGCCAATCCGGCGGCTTTCAAGGCGGCGGCGGTCGCAGCGAAAAAGCCAGCCAGGAAGAAGGCTGGCGCGCCGGCGGCGGCGGCGAAAGCCAAGAGAAGGGCCAAATCCGGGAAAGTCAAATAGACCTGGCCTGGCTTACCCTTGCCTCGAAGGAGACGTCATATTTCATGATCGTAACCAAGAAGATTTTTGAACTGTCTGAAATGACGACGATTTCCGGCAAGACGATCAAGAAGGTCCGGATCGGGTGGGAAAGTTACGGCGAGTTGAACGCCGACAAATCCAACGCCATTCTCATCTGCCACTATTTTGCCGGGACCAGCCACGCCGCGGGAAAATACGCCGAAAGCGATCCCCTGCCGGGCTATTGGGACGCCATTATCGGTCCCGGCAGGGCGATCGACACGAATAAGTATTTCGTCTTCTCGTCCGATACGCTGGTCAATATCAACGCTTACGATCCCAATGTTGTCACAACCGGACCGGCGTCCATCGACGCGGCGACCGGCAAGCCCTATGGGCTCAGCTTTCCGCTGGTGACGTTCGGCGACTTCGTGCATGTGCAAAAAGCGCTGGTCGACAGCCTCGGGATCAAAAAATTGCGCGCCGTGGCGGGACCGTCGGGGGGCGGGCTGCAGACTTACGAATGGGCCGCGACCTATCCGGACATGATGGAGCGGATCATGCCGGTGATCGCCCCCGCCAGTCCCGGCGCTTGGCTCATCGCCTGGCTCAACGTTTGGGCGACGCCGGTGCGTCTCGACGCCAATTGGCGCAATGGCGACTATTATGACAAGACGCCGCCAAAGGCCGGTCTTGCCGAAGCGTTGAAAATCATCACGCTGCACGCCAGTCATCAACATTGGATCGATCCGACCTACGGTCGCGCTTTCGCAAGGTCCGGCGCCGATCCGCTCGACCGCCTCGAGAACGAATTCGCCGTCGAGACCGCCCTCGAAGACATCGGGAGGGCGCGCGCCGCATTGTGCGACGCCAATCACCTGCTTTATCTCGTCAAGGCCAATCAGGCTTTCATCCCCGGCGGCGGCGCCGGCGCAAAGACCGCCGAGGAGGGACTGAGGCGCATCAAGGCGCCGGTCTTGGCGATCTACTCGCCGAGCGATCTCGTCTTCCCGGCCGAATGGGTGGAGGCGACAATCGCTGCGCTGCGCGACAACGGCGCGAAGGTCGAGACCGCGACGCTCACCGGGCCCTACGGCCATCTCAACGGCCTCGCAGGCATCGGCGAGCAGGCGCGCCGGATCGCCGCCTTCATGGCGTCCGACTGACGTTGGCCGCGGTTGAAAGCCGCCCTCAGCGCTCGCCGCATCTCCCCGCACATCCTTAGACGGCTGCTTGGCCGCCATATGAAGCCACGCGGCCGCCAATCGCGCGCAAACCGCCCCTATCAACAAGTTGTTGAAAATAAGGGACAAGCGCCAAGCGCTCCCTACACGCTCGTATTCGAATCTGTCTTGAATGGTCGCTAGTAGCGTCTCGACTTCGGCAAAGCTAGACGGCAAAAAGCGAGAAAGAGCGTGAACGTATCTCCCTTCGTTCATGGCGTGGCCGCCTTGGCCCTTCTCTTCTCGTCAACCGCCTTCGCGCGGCCCTTGGATCGGCTGGCCAATCTGATTTATCAGAAAGGCTACGGGAACGTGTCCCTCAAGCACAATCTCGCCGAGGAGATCGACGCCTCGCGCGGCAGCGTCGTGTATCAAGTCCCCTATGACGACGGCGCGCTGGTTCACACCGCGAACATCTACCGGGATCACAATGCGGCGTCAGAGCCATGGCGCATTTTTCTGATCCGCCACGATCGCATGCAGGGCTACGGCTATTTGACGGGACCGGACGCCCAACTTTTGCAGGTCGTCAAGGGAACCAAGATCGGCAAGGATTGGTCCTGGACGATTGTGCCGGTGAATGAAGGCGCGAACGCTTTCCAGGCGGAACTCGCCTATTGGCGCAATCAGGAAGAGACGTTGGCGGGCGAAAAGGACCAGCGGCAGTCGCAATGACGGTGCGCGCGGCAGATCCGACGTCTTGCCCGCCGCGAGGCCGGCGCGCCGGAACGCCTCGGCGCATTCATGGCGTCGAGCGAACCAAAGAACGCTGATCGCGCTTTTTCGCTCCAGGCCGTTGCCCGCCGCGCCATTGAACAAACTGTTGTGCATCGCCCAAATGGCGGCCTGGATTCTGTGGTGAACCTGAATTTTGGGAAGGATCGCCTTGATATGAACCTTCACCGTCGCTTCGGCGATGTCTGTCTCACGCGTGATGATCTTGTTGGAATCGCCTTCTATCAAATAGTGCAGGACGCGCTTTTCTTGCGCGGACAAGTTTGGAGCGCCGGCGCGCTCGGCTATTGCAGGCGCCGCGATCGGCTCGATCCTGAAACAGGGCAGCCGTCTTGTCCTCCGAATCGAGAAAGAACGAGAGCATTTCCGCCGCCGCCGGAGACCCTCCAGCAGGACAATTCATCGCACGGCCCGGCGCTCACGCGTCCAACACGGCGGCTTGGCTGCCGATACTACGCTCGATAAGTTCGGGTTCGTGTTTGTCCTTATCCGTTGTGCGAACGTCGTCGAGCGAACCGCTGGCGAAGTCAGGGCCGAGAAGCGCGCGGCCCCGAACCAGGGCGGTGAAAGCTTTGCGCGCGTCGAATCCCAAGCGAGTTGTCGAATACAATTGACGCGGTTCGCGGACGAGCGAACCGAGCGCCGCAGAAACGTTGACCCTGCCGTTCAAGTCCGTCGCGACGACGGCGGAATTCGGCAACGGCCGATGCGCCGGATCGACGATGGCGCGCAAGATTGCGAAGGGCAGACCGTGCCGGCGCGCCGCCCGGGCGACGATGGCCGATTCCATATCCACGGCTGCAGCGCCTGTCTCTGCAAAGAGCGCTCGTTTGCTCGCAACGTCGACGACAGGCGCGTCGACCCCCGCTATGTCCGGCGCCGGCGAACAGGGCCCTCCATTTTCTATCGAGCGCCAGCCGACGCTGCGTACGAACCGAAATATTCCAACGCGCGAGGGCTCCCAAGGGCCGGATAGATGAGCCACGTCTCTCGCATCTGGCTCTCGTCCCCGCACGAGCCGGCGGCAGATCGCCGAACGCCAAAGGGGGTCGCAGGAAAAGTGACGCCCTTCATCATGCACGTTTTCGGCGACGAGTAGGTCGCCTGCGCGCAAATGCGGCGCCAGTCCCCCCGCCAGGCCGAAGCTCAAAAACCGCCGCGCGCCCGAAGCGATAGCGCTTGTCAGTTCGGCAGAAAGCCTGTCCGCCCGACCGCCTCCCACAAGCATCATTACGTTCTTTGAAGCCGCGATTCGCGCCTCTGCAACAAGCCCCGTGACGACAATAAGCGACATCAGCCGCCGCCGGGGATCTGACGAACGAGGTCTTGGGCGTAGCAACTCAACATCGTCAATCCATTCGCCCGCCTGATTGTCTTCTATCGAACAAGTCCGACGTCCATAGTAAGCGATGGGCGCGCGCAACCCAGGTCATCGATTTGCGCGTAAACACGCCAAGATCGTGATCTATTCGCCCCTGCCCTGTGGCGCGACGCGTCATTTGCGCGGCGCGTCTGGCTTGACGACGCCGCCAGGTCTCACATTCGCCAAACGTTCGTCGGAAAATGGCCCCGGTGTGAACGCCGCAACATTGGACCCCTCGCCCCCTGGACAGACACGACTCTCCTGTTTCGGCGTTGGAATTTTTCGGCAGCTGAGGTGTTGACGATGTCGGCGCCGGGTCGGGAGTATTTCGCGATGAATCGAATTGACATGGTCTCACCCTCGGACGCCGTAGCGCCACGAACCGATGTCGTGTCGCTGTTTGCCGAACGAGAGGCCGAGCGCTACCTGCTACATACGCGCTACATGAATGGCATGATGGTGCGGGTTCTTCAAACGATCGGATACGACCTGGGATTCGTAAGGGGGGCCGGTCAATATCTTTTCGATCGCGCCGGCGTGCGCTATCTCGATCTTCTCAGCGGTTGGGGAGTGTTTGGAATCGGCCGAAATCATCCAAAGGTCCGGGAGGCCCTGTCGGCCGTTCTCGCTGCGGACTTTCCCAATTTGGTGCAAATGGACGTCTCCCCCCTGGCCGGAATTCTCGCCGAGCGGTTGCTGCGCTATACGCCCTTTCTTCAAAAAGTATTTTTCGCCAATTCGGGCTCCGAAGCGGTCGAAGCATCAATAAAGTTTGCCCGCAAAGCCACCGGGCGCGCCGGATTCATCTATTGCACGCACGCCTTTCACGGCCTGTCCTACGGCGCGCTTTCGTTGAACGGCGATCGCGTTTTTCGCGACGG
>DASZFX010000388.1:0-5694 GCA_035939375.1 Roseiarcus sp. | reverse complement strand
TGTGCGCCGACCGAAAGGTCTGTCAAGGGCTTTAGCCGCCTTCGGCGGCGCGCAAAGCGCGCCCTTGACAGACCTTCGGTCGGCGCGTTCCGGTCACTGTTCCAAACAATGGCGGCCCGTGGCCTTGGCGGTTGTGTCCAGAGAGCTTCTGCGATTCAAATTGCGAATCCGATGCGCTAGTCGGCGGCGCGCTCGATAGGCGCGGCGAGCCGCGCCGGTGCCGGCAATTCGAGGCCGTCAAGACCCGGCTCGGGCCCGCCGCTCGTCAAGAGAGCGCTTGGTCTTGCGAGGCCCGGATAGAAGGTCGCCGTCGGCGCCGTCGCGCGCAGCATTTCGACGACGCGCTGGCGCTTCATCGCCTCTTCGAAAGCGTGATCGGCAAGACTGAGGATCGTCTTGGTGCCGTATTCCGTCGCGCCGTCGAAGGTGAGGTCGTATTCAAGGCCGGGCGCGCGCTGCGTATCGACGCGCAAATAGCGGTCGCCGAGATGATGGCGCAGGACCACGCCGGTCAGTTGCTGCTGGGCCGACATGATTGTGGCGAACAATCGGCCGCCGCGGAGCCAACGCGCCGAGCCGTAGTTCTTTCCGTGACTATAGGGGAGCGAGAAGTTGCCCGTCGTAGTGCCGATCGAGAGAACCTCGATCTCTTCGATCGGCGTCTTGAGGTAATAGTCGGCTTCATGAACGCCGACGAGGTCGGGCGCGTTCGCGAATATGGCGCCGTCGACATAGAGGCTGTTGCTCAGTTCGGCCATCGGAAAGTAGGTCGGCGCGGCGGCCGCCGCCAGGCCCACTTCGATCATCTTGAAGCTGGCGTGATGGGTCCAATTCGCCAGATGCGGCGTCTTGATGACTTCGATCTGGCCCGTCGTCATGTTGACGATCGGCAGCGCCAGACGATGTCGGGCGGAGGCCAGGGTTTGATTTTCGTCGATGAGGCTCGCGATCGCTTTGCGCAAGACCACGTCGGAATATTTCGGCCGCATCAGCGAGCGCAGGAAGGCCAGGGTGCGCTTCATCTCGCGAAACGGTCTTTCGATCTGCGGGAAGATGCGCGGGCCGTGCTCGATGAAGATTTTCTCGATCTCGACGGCGGGGATCTCGAGCGACAAAGCGAGGGCGGCGATCGCGCCGGCCGACGTGCCGCTCATCAGATCGAAACATTTGGCGATCGGCTTTCCAGCCGCCGCTTCAAGCCTCGACAAAAGCCGCGCGGAATAGAGGCCGAGATAGCCGCCGCCGCTGAGCGCAAGAATGCGAAACGCCACCGGGCCCTCCTGGCCTCGATGATTCGTGCATAAGGATTTGAGGTTAGCAGGTTTCCTCAGCGCCGGGCAGGTCAATCGCGGCCCACGGCCTGGCCGCCTAGCAGCGTTTCCGCCGTCGCACGCGCATTTGAAGCGCGCTGCGACGCCCTCCCCCGCTTGGCCGGCACAGGGTTGAGGCGAGGGTGGCGGCGGCAGCCGAACCCCGCTTCGGAACGCCGATCACTTCGCCGGCTTCGTCCATTTGCCGTTAGCCTTCGAAGACTTCACCGCCGCCTCGATGAAGGCGAGTCCTTTGACGCCGTCTTCGATCGTCGGGAAATGGACGGCTTTATCTGCTTTCTTGCCGTTCTGAGCAGCGCGGAGGGCCAGCGCAATTTCGCTGTAGATATTGGCGAAGCCCTCCAGATAGCCTTCCGGATGGCCGGGCGGAATGCGCGTCATCCGCGCGGCTGCGGCGCCGGCGTCCGGTCCGCCGCGCGTGACGATGCGCGTCGATTTTCCGAAAGGCGACCACAACATATGATTGGGCTCGGCCTGCACCCAATGCACGCCGCCTTTTGTACCATAGACGCGAATGCGCAAGCCGTTCTCGTTGCCCGGCGCCACCTGGCTCGCCCAGAGCGCGCCGCGCGCGCCATTGGCGTAGCGCAGCAGAATCTGTACATTGTCATCGAGCTGACGCCCGGCGCCGAAGGAGGTCAGGTCCGCCGAGAGTTCGGCGAGCTCGACGCCCGTCACATAGTCGGCGAGATTGTAGGCATGCGTGCCGATGTCGCCGAGCGCGCCGCCGGCGCCGGAACGCTTGGGATCGACGCGCCATTCGGCTTGCTTCTGCCCGGTTTTCTCGACGGGCTCGGTGAGCCAGTCCTGCGGATATTCGACCTGCACGAGACGGATCTCGCCAAGCTCGCCGGCCTTGACCATCTCGCGCATCTGACGCACCAGCGGGTAGCCGGTGTAATTGTGGGTCAGCGCAAAGACCAGCCCCGATTTTTCGGCCGCGGCCCTCATTTTTTTCGCTTCCGTCAGCGACGTCGTCAGCGGCTTGTCGCAAATCACATGAATTCCCGCCTTGAGAAAGGCGTAAGCGGGCGGCGCATGCATGTGATTGGGCGTGACGATGGCGACGACCTCGATCCCGTCCGGCCGCTTGGCCTCGGCTTTGGCCATGCTGTCGAAATCGTCGTAGATGCGATCCTCCGCCAGCCCCAGCGCCTTGCCGGAGCGCTGCGACTTTTCCGCCGTCGACGACAAAGCGCCAGCGACGAGTTCATAGTGATCGTCGATCCGCGAAGCGATGCGATGCACGGCGCCGATGAAAGCGCCCTCGCCGCCGCCGACCATGCCCAACCTGATCCGTCCGCCCTTCTTGGCGTCCGCGCGTCCTTCGATGGCCATGTCTCTCCCCTTTCAGCGCAGCCCAAGGGCTCGCTTGATCTGTTTCTTGTCTATCGCGGCGGCGGCGAAATCATCGAAGGCCTTTTCGGTTACGCGGATCAAATGGCTCTTGATGAATTCCGCCCCTTCCCGCGCGCCGTCCTCAGGATGCTTCAGGCAGCATTCCCACTCCAGCACAGCCCAGGAATTGTAGTCGTACTGCGCGAGCTTCGAAAAGACCGACGAGAAATCGACCTGACCGTCGCCAAGCGAGCGAAAGCGCCCCGCCCGCTCGATCCACGGCGCGTATCCCGAATAGACGCCCTCGCGCCCGGTCGGGTTGAACTCTGCGTCCTTGACGTGAAAGGCCTTGATGCGCTCGTGATAGATGTCGATGAAAGCGAGGTAATCGAGCTGCTGCAAGAGGAAATGCGACGGATCGTAATTGATGCAGCAGCGCCGGTGGCCTTTCAGCGCGTCGAGGAAGCGTTCGAAAGTGGCGCCGTCGAACACGTCTTCGCAAGGATGAATTTCGTAACAGACGTCGACGCCCGCCTCATCGTAGGCGTTGAGGATGGGCCGCCAGCGCCGCGCCAGCTCCTCGAAAGCCGTTTCGATCAAGCCCGTCGGGCGCTGCGGCCAAGGATAGACGAAGGGCCAGGCAAGCGCGCCGGAAAAGGAAGGGCTCGCGGCAAGGCCCAGGTGCTGCGAGGCCTTGGCCGCCATGATCACCTGATCGACCGCCCATTTCTGCCGTTCGCGCGGACGTCCGTGCGTCTCGACGGGCGCGAAAGCGTCGAATGCTTCGTCGTAAGCCGGATTGACCGCGACAAGCTGACCTTGGATATGCGTCGCCAATTCGGTGATCGCGAGGCCGTGCGACTTGGCGATTCCGGCGATCTCGTCGCAATAGGTCTTGGACTCGGCGGCTTTGGCGAGGTCGAACAGCCGCCCGTCCCAAGTGGGGATTTGCACGCCTTTGTAGCCTAGCGACGCCGCCCATTCGCAAATCGCGCCGAAGGCGTTGAAAGGCGCCCCATCGCCGGCGAATTGCGCCAGGAATATCGCCGGACCTTTTAAGTTCGCCGCCATGCGCGCCCTCCGCTTGTCGTGTTCTTTAAACGCGCGGCCTTGGTCAAGCCGGGTCTCGAACGGCCTATAACAGCCGTTTTGAACCCGGAGCGCAACCATCCGTCAAGCCGTCGGGCGCTAGGCGTCACCCACTCGGTTTCGCCCGATAGAGGGTACGGGGAAGCGGTTTCGCCTTCGAACCTTTGGGGCTTCCGCTTACGCCGCCGCTGTCACGATCACGCTCCAGGAGCCCGGCGGCAGCTTGGCCCTGATCGTCCGGCCGTCGATCTCTATCGACTTGATCGGTTGCGGCGCGACGTTGTTCGGCTCGTCCTTGGTGTTTACCGCCTTGAAATTCGGATTGGAGACTTGCAGCGCGGTGACGATGCGCCGATCCTCGCCGAAGCCGCGCAGCACGATGTCGAGATCCATCTCCTCGCGCAAATGACGGTTGAGCGCAAAGACGACGACCTGCCCGCTCGCCTCGTCTTCGGTGACGCTGGCGTGAAGATAGGGCATTTCAGGCGCGGCCTTGCCGGCATAGGTCGGCGAACTCGCCAGAGTCCGCAGCACGCGCCCGTGCGCATAGCGCGTCGTCAGCGCGAAAGGATGGAAGATCGTCTGGCGCCAGGCCGCCCCGCCGGGCTCCGTCATGATCGGCCCGATGATGTTGACCAATTGCGCCATGCAAGCCGCTTTTACCCGATCGGAATTGTTGAGCAGCGTGATCAGCGTTCCACCGATCAGCAGCGCGTCTTCGACATTGTAGACCTCCTCGATCAGAGGCGGATGCTCGGGCCAACCGGGTTTGCGCAGATCGGAATGCGATCGCGCTTTGTACCAGACGTTCCATTCGTCGAGCGACAGCATGATACGTTTCGGCGAGCGGCGCGTCGCCGCCACCGCATCGGCGATCGCCGCGACCTCCTTGATGAAGAAATCGAGGAGTTCGATGTTGCCGAGGAATTCCTCGGTCGAGTCATGCGGGTTCTGAAAATAGGTATGGAGGGAAATGAAGTCGACATAGTCGAAGCAATGATCGAGCACTTCATATTCCCAACGCGCATAAGTCGCCATGTCTCGGTTGGACGAACCGCAGGCGGCGAGTTCGATCGAGGGATCGACCCAGCGCATCGCCTTCGCGGTCTCGAGGGCGAGCCTTCCATATTCGCGGGCAGTCTTGGCCCCAATCTGCCACGGCCCATCCATCTCATTGCCAAGGCACCAGAATTTGACGTCATGGGGCTTGTCATAGCCGTGCCTGCGGCGCAGTTCGGAGAGCTGGCTGCCCGAAGGATGGTTGCAATATTCGACAAAGCGTCGCGCTTCGTCGACGCCGCGCGTGCCGAGATTGACGCCGAACATCGGTTCGACCCCGACCTTGCGGCACCAGTCGATGAATTCATTGGCGCCGAACGCGTTGGTCTCGGTCGAGAACCAGGCGAGATCGAGCCGGCGCGGCCGCTCCGCGACGGGCCCGACGCCGTCCTCCCAATTGTAGCCTGAAAGGAAATTGCCGCCGGGGTAGCGTACGATCGTAACGCCGAGCTCCTTGGTGAGATCGGCGACGTCCTGGCGAAAGCCCTTCGCGTCGGCGGTCGGATGTCCGGGTTCGAAAATGCCGGTGTAGACGCAACGCCCCATATGCTCGACGAATGTGCCGAACAGGCGCCGGTCAATGTCCGAAATGGCGAAGTCGCGATCGACGATGAGTTTTGCTTGGGGCATGGCGGTCCTGTATTTCGCGCGCTATCCTTTGATTCCGGCCGAAAGCATCACCGCTTCGGTCACCCGACGTTGGAAAACGAGATAAGCGGCGGCCACGGGCAGCGCGGCCAGAACGGCGCCGGCGAGATTGCGCGCGTATTGAACGCCGAACGCGTCATGCACCTGCACGATGCCGACCGGCACGGTCATGGTCGTGTCGGAGGTCGCCACAAGAAACGGCCAGAGGAAATTGTTCCACGTCAAGATG
>DASZFX010000387.1:0-3269 GCA_035939375.1 Roseiarcus sp. | reverse complement strand
AATACGAACAGGAAGTCGGCCGCGACGGCGACCGGTTCAAGCCGACCGCCCGGATGACCGAGATCCTCGGCGGCCTCAAGGACCGCGCGCGTTCGCGCGGCCTCTGGAATTTCTGGCTGACCGGCTCCGACAAGGGGTTCGGCCTCACCACCGTCGAATATGCCTATCTCGCCGAGGAAATTGGCTGGTCGCCGCTCGCCTCCGAAGTCTTCAACTGCTCGGCGCCCGACACCGGCAATATGGAGGTGATCGAACGTTTCGGCTCGCCCGAGCAGAAGGCGCGCTGGCTCCCGGATCTCCTCGAAGGGCGCGCGCGCTCGGCCTATCTGATGACCGAGCCCGGCATCGCCTCCTCCGACGCGACCAATATCGCCATGTCGGCCCGACTCGAGGGCGACGAATGGGTGCTCAACGGCGAGAAATGGTGGTCGTCGGGCGCCGGCGATCCGCGTTGTTCGCTCTATATCGTGATGGCCGTCACCGACCCGGACGCGGAAAAGCGCCACCAGCGCCATTCGATGCTGCTGGTCCCCGCCGCGGCCAAGGGCGTCGAGAAACTGCGGGCGATGAAAGTCTACGGCCATGACGATGCACCGCACGGCCATCTGCATATTCGCTTCAACAATGTGCGTGTGCCCAAGGACGCGTTGATCCTCGGCCGCGGCCGTGGCTTCGAGATCGCGCAAGGGCGCCTTGGACCGGGGCGGATCCACCATTGCATGCGCGCCATCGGCCAGGCCGAGCGCGCTCTGGAAGCCATGTGCCGGCGCGCGCAGACGCGCGAAGCCTTCGGCGCCAAGCTCATCGATCTCGGCGCCAATTACGACATTATCGCCGAAGCGCGCATGTCGATCGAAATGGCTCGTCTTCTCTGCCTCAAGGCGGCCTATGCGATGGATACGCAAGGGGCGCGCGCGGCGGCCCCCTTGATCTCGCAGATCAAGGTCATCGCGCCGCGCGTTGCGCTGAAGGTCATCGACGAAGCCGTGCAGATGCATGGCGGGGCCGGCGTGAGCCAGGATACGCCCCTCGCCAATATGTGGGTGCATGTGCGCACTCTGCGCCTTGCCGATGGCCCCGACGCCGTCCATCGTCGCGTCATCGCCAAGACCGAGTTGAAGCGCTATTCCAACAAGCCGCCGGCCTAGGACATGCCTCGTTTGGCCCACCCCCGCGATTGCGAGCGAAGCAACGCCATCGAAGCCGCGCTTGCGACGTCGCCAGCGCGGCTTCGCGATGACGGCGTCCCAGCTCCCTTGGGGTTGCGCGCTCGATGAGCGCCGAAGTCGCCAGTGCGCCGCTGCCGCTCGACGCCGTCGCCGTCGAGACCTGGGCGAGCGCCCATGTCGAAGGTTTCC
Source organism: Roseiarcus sp. (assembly GCA_035939375.1). Classification (GTDB taxonomy): domain Bacteria; phylum Pseudomonadota; class Alphaproteobacteria; order Rhizobiales; family Beijerinckiaceae; genus Roseiarcus. The sequence goes on along the minus strand of DASZFX010000387.1, from coordinate 1,911 downwards.
ATGGGCCGGCCGTCGCGACGAAATTTCCGACCGGTCAGTCCAATCCGACGTACCTGATCGATACGCCGGCGAAGCGCTATGTGCTGCGGCGCAAGCCGCCGGGCAAGTTATTGAAGTCCGCCCATGCGGTCGATCGCGAATTTCGCGTGCTGAGCGCCTTGCAGCGGGTCGGCTTTCCGGCGCCGCGCCCGCTCGCGCTTTGCGAGGACGAGAGCGTCGTCGGCTCGGCCTTCTATCTGATGGAGCATGTCGAGGGCCGTATCTTCTGGGACCCTGCTTTGCCCGACCTGCCGCACGGCGAGCGCGGCGCGATTTTCGACGCGATGAGCCAGGGCCTCGCCGATCTGCATAAAATCGACGTCGCCGCGGTCGGCCTTTCCGACTACGGCAAGCCCGGCAATTATTTCGCGCGGCAATTGCAGCGCTGGAGCGAACAATATCGGGCGAGCGAGACGGACAAGGTCGTCGATATGGACAATCTCATCGTCTGGCTCGCCGCCCACGTTCCGGCGGACGACGGCCGCGTCGCGCTCGTCCATGGCGACTGGCGCATCGACAATATGATTTTCGACAAATCGCTGCCGAAACTCGTCGCCGTGCTCGATTGGGAGTTGTCGACGCTCGGCCATCCCTTCGCCGATCTGGCCTATCAATGTATGCAGTGGCGGCTGCCGAGGACGGAAGAGTCGACTCTGCGCGTCGGCGAATCGCGTGGCTTGGCCGGCCTCGATCGCAAGGCGTTCGGCCTGCCGACCGAAGCCGAATATGTCGCCGGCTATTGCCGCCGCGCCGGCATCGCCGGCGTGCCCGGCTGGGCTTTCCTCCTCGCCTTCAGCTTCTTTCGCTACGCCGCCATCGCGCAAGGCGTCTACAAGCGCGCCCTCGACGGCAACGCGTCGAACCCCCTTCGCGGCCGCAAGCTAGGGGAAGCCGTGCCACAGATGGCGAGACTGGCGATGGAGATCGTCGAGAAGGGCGCGTGAAGGGCGAGAGAGATACGCAACTCCTCCTCTCCCGCTTCGCCATGGGGATAGGCCGCATTGAGTACAGGTCTAACGCGTAGCTGCGTATCCACATCCGGCGCTTCGCGCCACCTTCTCCCGCAAGCGGGAGAAGGGATTTCTTCGCGCGTCTCGTCTGTACTTCAACGCTAGCGAAGCACGATTTGCTTCCAGCCGCCCCAGGCCGACCCCTCCCCCACAAGAGGGGAGGGACAGCGAGCGATCAGGAGCCGCTCAGCGAATGCCGTCTTCGATCAGCTTCACCAGGCCGCCGATCGATTGCGGCGTCACGACGCCGGCGCCGGTGTTGAGGTTGAGGCCGGGCATCTTGTACTTAGACGTCATCACGCATTGCAGGACGGGCACGAATCCCTGCAGATAGAGAAGCTGGTCGAGCGTCGCGGAAATATAGCCCGACTTCAATCCATCGATCGTCGCCGGCGCAAGGTCGATGCCGCCGACCTCGATGTCGCCCGGCTTCTTGCCGGCCTTCTTCAGCACCTCCTGCAGCACGCCGGTGATGCCGCCATGCTGCGTGCCGATCGCCTTGAGATCGGGCGTCTTCTGCACATAGGCGGCGAGCACCGGCACGGCGAGCGAGGGATCGGAATTTGCCTCCTGGGTGATCTCGAGCCGCTCGACCTTGAGCCCGGCCTTCTCCAGCGTGTCGGCGAGGCCTTTCTCCGAGAGGCCGCGCTCGGCCTGGCTGAAGACGCCATAGACCATGGCCTTGTCGCCGCTCTTGAGATTGCCGGCCTTGATCATTTCCTGCGCGGTCAGCGAGCCGCCCTGATAGAGATCGACGCCCGCATAGCCGAAGCCCTGGGAGCCGAATTGCTGCTGCAGCGGCGAGAGCGGCGAATTGCCGTCGGTCACCACCACGCCTTGCGCCGCCGCCTGGGTGACGAGG
>DASZFX010000386.1:0-5222 GCA_035939375.1 Roseiarcus sp. | reverse complement strand
GCGACAGCGGCCAGGGCCAAGGTGAAAATCAGGCCTGCAAATAGCGTTTCGCTGATCCGTCGCATCGCTCTCTCCAGGCGGGCTTAGGCGATTGAGTTCGTCGCGACACGCGACGACACGTCGCCGGACGGCTTTAAGACTCAAAATCAACCTTACGCTCTGTTGTTTCAGCAGCGCTCTCTATGCGCAGGCGCTCCACGAGACTTTGACTTATCCTGGTCGCCGCGGTTTTTTATCGTCGCCAGCGCGCTGGCCGCCTCGCCACGCCACGGCGTCTGTCGAGGAAAGATCCGAGGAGAGGGCCGATGTGCCGCAATATCCGCACTTTGTTCAATTTCGAGCCGCCCGCGACCGAAGAGGAGGTGCGCGCCTCGGCGCTGCAATTTGTGCGTAAGGTCAGCGGCTTCTCCCATCCTTCAAAGGCCAATCAGATCGCCTTTGACCAAGCCGTCGACGAGGTCGGCGCGGCGGCGCGCCGGTTGCTGACCTCATTGCATGCGACCTCGCCGACCCGCGATCGCGCCAGCGAAGCCGCCAAGGCGCAAGAACGGGCGCGGCGGAGATTTGCGCCAAGCGCGCCTTAAGGGACGCCGCCGTCAGACGGCGCGATAGACGCCGGCGATAGCCAAGAAATCCGCCGCCTTCAGGCTCGCCCCGCCGACAAGCGCGCCATCGACATTGGCGAGGCTCAAGAGTTCGGCGGCATTGGCGGGCTTGACCGATCCGCCGTAGAGAATGCGCATCGTCGCGCCGGCCGGCCCATAAATTTCGCCAAGCAGCACGCGGATCGCGGCATGCATCTCGGCGACGTCCGCCGCGGTTGGCGTCAATCCGGAGCCGATCGCCCAGACCGGCTCATAAGCGACGACAATCCGACCAGGTTCGCCGAGCGGCGGCAGCGAGCCCCTCACCTGCGCGCCGACGACGGCGAGCGCCCTCCCCGCTTCGCGCTCGGACCGCGTTTCGCCGACGCAGACGATGGCGGTCAGGCCGGCGGCCAGCGCCGCCTCGGCCTTGGCGCGCACCAGCGCGTCGTTCTCCCCGTGATCGGTTCGGCGTTCGGAATGGCCGACGATCACATAAGAAGCGCCGGCGTCTTTCAGCATCGGCGCGGATATATCCCCAGTATGGGCGCCGCTCGCCTTGGCGTGGCAATCCTGGCCGCCGAGGGCGAGGGGTCCGCCGGCGAGCAGCGCCGCCGCGTCGCTGATCAACGTCGCCGGCGGGCAGACTGCAAGTTGGGCGACGCCGGCCGCGCCGGTTTCGGCCGCGCGCCGCATCTCGGCGATCTCACTGAGCGAGGTTTTCAGGCCGTTCATCTTCCAATTGCCGGCCACCAGGGGCCGCACGCCAGGCGTCATCTGAAAGCCTCTCGAATCCGGTTGTTCCAGCCATGGGGAGACGTCCCGCGGGCGATTATCACCCTGCCGCGTCTATGCAAAGCGCCGGGGCGCGGATAGATAGGGGGCCAATCGGCGCCGGCCCGCGCCCAGCCCTTCTAAGGATCCAAGCAACCCATGCTCGAATACTTGCGCAACGCTTCGCAAGGCTTGGCCGGTCGAGCGGTCATGACGGTCGTTCTTGGCGTCATCATCCTCAGCTTCGCCTGGTGGGGAACGGGCAACCCCTTCGAGGGCTATGGCAAGAACAATGTCGCGAGCGTCGGCGGGACGACGATCTCGGCCCAGGCGTTTCAATCCGCTTATCAAAATTTGCTTCAACAATATCAGCGGCAATTGAAAGCGCCGATCACCAACGCCCAGGCGCACGCCATGGGCCTCGACGTCAGGACGCTCGCCAGCATGATCACCGAAGCGGCGCTCGATGAACGCGCGCGCGCGCTCGGCCTCGCCATGTCCTATGAGACGATCGCCAAGGCGATCCGCGCCGCGCCGACCTTTCAGGACGCTTCGGGCGCCTTCAATCGCGACCGTTTCGATGAGGCCTTGCGCAATTCGGGCTTAAGCGAAAACGGGTTTTTCGCTTTGGAGCGCAAGCGCGCTCTGCGTCAAGAGATCGACGCCTCGCTCGCCGCCAATATCGCCGCTCCAAAAATCCTCGTCGAGGCTATTGCGCATTTCGAGACGCAGAGCCGTTCGATCGACTACGTGATCCTGCCCGCGAGCGCGGCCGGAGACATTCCAGCCCCGACCCAGGAGCAATCGCAGACTTTCTTCAACGACCGCAAGGCGAGCTTCCGCGCGCCCGAATATCGCGCGATCAACACCCTCGCCGTCGCCCCATCGACAATGGCCAAGCCGGACGACGTCAGCGACAGCGACGCGCGCGCCCTTTACGACCGGGCGAAGGAGCAGCGTTACGGGACGCCCGAGAAACGCGCTGTGCAGCAGATCCTCTTCACAAGCGAAGCGGACGCCAACACCGCCGAGGCGAAGATCAAGGCGGGCGCGACATTTGACGATATCGCCAAGGGGAGCGACCCCGCCGGCAAGTTCGTCGATCTCGGCGAGACGACCAAGGCCGGAATCTTCGACAAGACGGTGGGCGAGGCCGCTTTCACCGTGCCCGAGGGCGGCGTCAGCGCGGCGGTCAAGGGTCAATTCGGACCCGTGATCTTGCACGTGACGAAAATCTCGCCGAGCAGCGTCAAGCCTTTCGAAGAGGTCGCCGCCGACCTCAAAAAGGAAATCGCGACCGATCGCGCCGCCGAAGAAGCTCTCTCGATCCACGACAAAATCGAGGACGCGCGCACCGCCGGCAAGACCCTGACCGAAGCCGCGAAAGCCGCCGGTCTCGAGGTTCGCTCGATCCCGGCCATCGACGCCAACGGCCTCGACAAGAATGGAGTTGCGGTTCCCGATCTCGTCGAGAAGGACGCGCTGGCGCGCGCGGTCTTTGCTTCCGATGTCGGCGTCGACGATCAGGCGCTTTCGACGCGCGATCGCGGCTTCGTTTGGTTCGAAGTGACCAAGATCGAGCCTTCGCGCGAGCGCAACCTCGACGAGGTCAAGGATCAGGTCGTCAAGCAATGGCGCGACGAGGAGATCGCCAAGGCGCTCTCGACCAAAGCCGCCGACATGGTGCAGAGGCTTGACGGGGGGGCGACCTTGGCCTCGCTCGCCGAAGCCGAAAAGCTCGAGGTCAAAAGCGCCGCCGACATCCGTCGCCGCGGCGCGGCGGGGCTTGCCGAGAATGTCGTGACCGCGATCTTCAATGCGCCGCCGAGCGGCGCGGGCTCGGCGAGCGTCGGCGACGGACGTCTCGTCTTCAAGATCACCGCGGATACGGTCCCGCCGCTTGATTTTTCCAGCGCCGAAGCCAAGCAATTGCAAGAACGCGCCGATGCGGGCGTGACAAACGACCTCTTCGGCGAATATATCGCAGCGCTGCAGCGCGAACTCGGCGTCACCGTCAACGAAGCTGTGTTAAAGACCGCGGCCGGCGGTTGAGGCGCCGATGATCGCGGGGCAGGAATACGGCGAATTCGCGCGACGCTACGAGGTCGGCCGCGCAAGCGTCGTCGTCGCCACTTTGGTGGCCGATCTCGAAACGCCGGTCTCGGCCTTCCTCAAGCTTGCGGCCGGCCGCGCCGGCAATGTCTTCATGTTGGAATCGGTCGAGGGCGGTGCTCAGCGCGGCCGTTATTCGATGATCGGCCTCGATCCCGACGTGATCTGGCGCGCCAACGGCGAGCGTTGCGAGATCAATCGCCGCGCGCTTTGGGACCGCGACGCCTTTACGCCTTGTCCGGGCAAGCCGCTCGACGCCTTGCGCGCCTTGCTCGAGGAATCGCGTATCGACCTTCCCTCCGGCCTGCCGCCGATGGCGGCCGGCGTCCTCGGCTACCTCGGCTACGACATGGTCCGACAGATGGAGCGCCTAAGCGCGGCCAAGCCCGATCCGATCGGCGTGCCGGAGGCCGTTCTGATCCGCCCGACCATCATGGTCGTCTTCGACAGCGTGCGTGACGAAATCTCTGTGGTCACGCCCATCCGTCCAGCCGCCGGCGTCGCGGCCAGGGCGGCCTACGAGAGCGCGCAGGCGCGGCTCGAGACGATCATCGCCGTACTCGAAGGCCCGCTCGCCCATACCGCGCCGCCGACCGATCCCTCGCTGATGGCGAACGAAGGCAAATCGAATACGACAGAGGCCGAATTCCACGCCATGGTCGAGAAGGCGAAGGAATATATCGTCGCCGGCGACATTTTCCAGGTCGTGCTGTCCCAACGCTATACGAGCCGCTTCGACCTGCCGGCCTTTTCGCTTTATCGCGCTTTGCGCCGGATCAATCCCTCGCCCTATCTTTGCTACCTCGATTTCGGCGACTTCCAGGTCGTCGTATCGAGCCCGGAGATTTTGGTGCGCCTGCGCGGCGGCAAGGTCGCAATCCGCCCTATCGCCGGTACCCGCTGGCGCGGCAAGACGAGCCAGGAGGACGAAACGCTCGCCGCCGAACTCCTCGCCGATCCCAAGGAGCGCGCCGAACATCTGATGCTGCTCGATCTTGGCCGCAACGACGTCGGCCGCGTCGCCAAGATCGGCACGGTCGAAGTCACCGACAGTTTCTTCATCGAGCGTTACAGTCACGTGATGCATATCGTCTCGCATGTCGAAGGCGACCTCGACCCCCGCCACGACGTTGTCTCGGCCCTCGCCGCCGGCTTTCCCGCGGGAACCGTCTCCGGCGCGCCGAAGGTGCGGGCGATGGAGATCATCGACGAATTGGAGAAGGACAAGCGCGGCATCTACGCCGGCTGCATCGGCTACTTCGGCGCCTCGGGCGATATGGACACTTGTATCGTACTGCGCGCCTCCATCGTCAAAGACGGAAAGATGCATGTGCAAGCCGGCGCCGGCATCGTCTATGATTCCGATCCCGGCTATGAGGACCGCGAATGCGCCAACAAGGCGCGGGCGCTCTTTCGCGCGGCGGAAGAGGCGGTGCGGTTTGCGACGGGAGCGAAGCGCGGGCAGTAGCAACCGCGCCGTTTCGGCAACCCCACTGGCGAACGAAGATTATCGAGGTCGCGGACAACCCTCGCCCCAGACCTCTCCAGCAAGCGGGCAGAAGACGCGCTGCGCCCTTCCCCGGCGATGTCCCGGCGGTTGAGATTTGGCGCTATTTCACCGGGACCCATATCTCGAAGCCGCCGTCGCCGGTGCGCGGATCGAACTTCTCGTCGTACCGTTCGAGCAGATCGGGCATGTCGCCATGCGTCAGTCCGGCGGCGGGGAGCGCTTCGGCGAAAATGGCGTCGATC
>DASZFX010000385.1:0-3300 GCA_035939375.1 Roseiarcus sp. | reverse complement strand
CCAAGAACAAATGTGCTTATCCATTTAAAATCAAATATTTAACACACCATCTCGCCTCCTGGGCGGGGACGCGCCGCTCGTCAAAATCGGGCGCCGCTAGTCTAGAAATCGAAGAACTTCACCCGCAGCGCGTCTTCATATTGTTTCTTGGCGGCCTTTACGCTATTCCGCAGCTCATCTTCCTTGAAATGCGCGGCTTCCCATTGATCGAGTTCGGCGACCGAATGGTTGACCGAGGCGAGCGCTTCTTCTTCCTTGATCGCCGCGATCCACGCCTCGACGGCTTTCTTGTAGGCGCCCTGCAATTGGTCGAGTTCCGAAGTGTCTACAGCGTGATCGTCCATGGCGACCCTCCGGGCGTCTCTTCGTAGTCCTGCGACATGAACAAACGGCGACGGCGCGGCGGCCGTCGCGACGCATCCTTTCGACATATCTTTTCGAAAAAGCAGAAAAACATGATACGATGCCGCCGGGCCTAAGGTCCGTGAGAGCGGATCGAAAAGACCGCGCCGCGATTTTTTCCAAACTTTTTTGGGGTCTAACCCTTTGATATTCCACGAAATCGCCAAACCAGGTCAAACCTGACCCATTGATTTCATTGGATTCGGCCAAATAAGGACGGTTCGGTTCGCTGGACGGGCGGAGCATGGCGGGGCCAACCAACCCGGGTTGTCATTCCCGCTTTCGCGGGGATGACAAGGAGAGGCGAACCGCCCCCTAAAACAAGAAGTACCTCTGCGCCATCGGCAGGCTCTCCGCCGGTTCGCAGACCAGAAGTTCGCCGTCCGCGGTCACGGCGTAGGTCTCGGGATCGACCTTGATGTCGGGCGTTGCGTCATTGTGGATGAGGCTCTTCTTTGAAATGTCGCGCGTCCCTTCCACCGCGACGAGCCTCTTTTGCACCTTCAGCGTTGCGGCCAGCTTCTTGTCGACCGCCGCCTGCGAGACGAAGGTCAGCGACGTTCCCGTCCGCGCCCGCCCGTAAGCGCCGAACATCGGGCGATAATGCGCCGGTTGCGGCGTCGGGATCGAGGCGTTGGGATCGCCCATCGGCGCGGCGGCGATGACGCCGCCTTTGATGACGAGATCGGGCTTCACGCCGAAAAACGCCGGCGTCCATAGAACGAGATCGGCGAGCTTGCCCTTTTCGACCGAGCCGATGTGCTTGGAGACGCCATGCGCGATCGCCGGGTTGATCGTGTATTTGGCGACATAGCGTTTGGCTCGGGCGTTGTCGTTGCGCTGCGCATCGCCGGCAAGCGCGCCGCGCTGGCGCTTCATCTTGTCGGCGGTCTGCCATGTGCGAATGATGACTTCGCCCACGCGGCCCATGGCCTGGCTGTCGGAGGACATCATCGACAGCGCGCCCATGTCGTGGAGGATGTCCTCGGCGGCGATCGTCTCCTTGCGGATGCGGCTCTCGGCGAAGGCCAGGTCCTCGGGAATCGACGAATCGAGGTGGTGGCAGACCATCAGCATGTCGAGATGTTCATCGAGCGTGTTGCGCGTGAACGGCCTCGTCGGATTGGTCGAGGAGGGCAGGACGTTCTTGAGGCCCGCGACCTTGATGATGTCCGGCGCGTGGCCGCCGCCGGCGCCTTCGGTGTGGAAGGCGTGGATCGTGCGGCCCTTGAAGGCCTTAATCGTATCCTCGACGAAGCCCGATTCGTTGAGCGTGTCGGAATGGATCATCACCTGCACGTCGTGATCGTCGGCGACCGAGAGGCAGCAGTCGATCGCCGCCGGCGTCGTGCCCCAGTCCTCGTGCAGCTTCAGCGCGCAGGCGCCCGCCTCCACTTGCTCTATAAGCGCGGCCGGCTTTGAGGCGTTGCCTTTGCCGGCGAAACCGAGGTTCATCGGAAAATCGTCGGCCGCCTCGATCATCCGCGCGATATGCCAGGGGCCGGGCGTGCAGGTCGTGGCGAAAGTGCCGGTCGCCGGCCCGGTGCCGCCGCCGAGCATCGAAGTGACGCCGCTCGTCAGCGCCTCCTCGATCTGTTGCGGGCAGATGAAATGGATGTGGGTGTCGAAGCCGCCGGCGGTGAGGATCTTGCCTTCGCCGGCGATGACCTCCGTGCCGGGGCCGATGATGATGGTCACGCCCGGCTGGATGTCGGGATTGCCGGCCTTGCCGATCGCGGCGATGAGCCCGTCCTTCAAGGCGACGTCGGCTTTGACGACGCCCCAATGATCGAGGATCACCGCGTTGGTGATGACGGTGTCGACCGCGCCGCGCTTGCGGGTCGCCTGGCTCTGGCCCATGCCGTCGCGGATCACCTTGCCGCCGCCGAACTTCACCTCTTCGCCGTAAGTGGTGAAATCCTTTTCGATCTCGATGAAGAGTTCGGTGTCGGCGAGGCGCAGGCGATCGCCCGTGGTCGGGCCGAACATGTCGGCATAGGCGGCGCGCGACAGGAAAGCGTGCGCCGGTTCGTTATGCGATTTCGATTTCGCCATGAAGGGCCCCAGTCATTCAAAAGATACGCATCGGGAGCCTGACGGCTCCAAGTTGAAACTCGCCGTCAATGCGAGGAGCGAAGCGACGTAGCAAATCACCGGGCGTTGAGGTCACTGGATCGCAATGGCGGTGTGAACGCTTCGACATCGATTCATTGCGCTCTAAAGCTTGCCCATCACGGCTTTGCGCAGGCCGTAGACCTCGCGCTTGCCGCCGAGCGCGACGAGATGGACTTCACGGCTCTGGCCGGGCTCGAACCGCGTCGCCGTGCCGGCGGGAATGTCGAGCCGGTAGCCGCGCGTCTTGGCGCGTTCGAACTTCAGCGCCGGATTGGTCTCGTAGAAATGATAATGCGAGCCGACCTGAATCGGCCGGTCGCCGCTGTTTGCGACGGTGATGGTCAGCGTCTCGCGGCCCTGGTTCATCAGAATGTCGCCGGGCTCGGTGATGATCTCGCCGGGCGTCAGCTCGGCCTCGGAGCCGCGGATCGGGCGATGGACGGTGACGAGCTTCGTCCCGTCCGGGAACGTCGCCTCGACCTGGATGTCATGGATCATCTCGGCGACGCCGGCCATCACCTGGTCGGCCTTCAGCACATGGGCGCCGGCCTCCATCAATTCGGCGACCGAGCGTCCATCGCGCGCGCCTTCGACGACGAAATCGGTGATCAGCGCCACCGCCTCGGGATGGTTGAGCTTGACGCCGCGCTCGAGGCGTCGGCGCGCGACGATTGCGGCCATGGCGACCATCAGCTTGTCTTTTTCGCGAGGCGTAAGGTTCATAGACGGGCGACCGGTCTTTCAAGGTTGGACAGGCGCAGGCGAGATGGGCGCCCGCGCGGC
>DASZFX010000384.1:0-4328 GCA_035939375.1 Roseiarcus sp. | reverse complement strand
ATATGGACGCCGGACTCGCGCAGCATGTCGAGCGCGGCGGCCGGGGCGGCGACGTCGGTGATCAACGTATGTATGCGCGACAAAGGGCAGACGACAAGGCTGCCGCGCGAGATGAATTTCGACGAATCGGCGAGCACGACGAGCTTGTCTGCGCGTTTGAGCAGCTTGGACTCGGCGCGGGCAAGAAGCGGGTCGCCCTCGATCACGCCGAGCGGACCGATAGAAACCGCGCTCATGAACATGCGCGTCGCTGAATAGTGCTGGATCGCGTCCTCGTCGAAGGGCGAAACGATCATGCCTTGTTCGCGATAGACCTCGCCACCCGGCAAAGCGACGCGGCACTTGCTGTTGTGGATGAGCACTTCGGCGAGCGGGTAGGAATTGGTGAGCACCTTCAGGCGGCGCTCGCGCAGGAATTCGCCCATCTGATAGGTTGTGGTGCCGCCATTGACGATGATCGTGTCGCCGTCCGCGCAGAGCGCTACGGCCGCCTTGGCGATAGCGCGCTTGGCGGCGACATTCAGCGTCTGACTGACGTCGAAGGCGCGGGTCGCGAGAGAGAGGACGTCGCCGGCGGCGGCGCCTGCCGCGCCCGGGATCGCCTCGAGCCCGCCGTGTACCCTGGTCGCCAGTCCCTGTTCGGCGAGCCGGGCGAAATCGCGGCGTACTGAAGCTTCGGAAGCGCCGGTCGCCCGGCAGGCGTCTGCGATGCGCACCAGCGATCGCTCTTTGAGCAACGCCTTGATGACCTGCCAGCGCTCGCGCTCGTGCACGTCGGCTCCTCCTCCCTTGGGCTCAACTAGGTCATGGTCTCGGGCGACGGTCAACAATAAACTTTTCAAAATCGATCAATATCGCGCTGCATCAATCACGTTGCGTCGCAATAGCAAGCCGATGCTGATTGACCGTGATCGAACCCGCCAATATGGTGCGGGCAATAGGAATCCAGGGAGAAGCCCAATGAGCGAGGCCGCGGTCACGCCTTTGCCCAATCTGTGGGATGACGCCCTCGCGGCCGGCCTCGATGAGCCCGGCCAATTGCACTACCGCTCGAACCTTCTCGGCGGTGATTTGCGCATCACCAATTTCGGCGGCGGCAATACGTCCGCGAAAGTCGCAATGACCGACCCGCTCACGCGCAAGACCACGCGCGTGCTTTGGGTCAAAGGCTCCGGCGGCGATCTCGGCTCAATGAAGCGCGACGGCTTTGCGACCCTGTATCTCGACAAGCTTGAAAGCCTGAAGGGCCTCTATCGCGGCCTCGCCCACGAGGACGAGATGGTCGCGCTCTTCAATCACTGTACTTTCGATCTCAATCCGCGCGCAACCTCCATCGACACGCCGCTGCACGCCTTTGTCCCGCACGTCCATGTCGATCATGTCCATGCCGACGCGGTGATCGCGATCGCGGCATCGGCAAATGCCGAACAATTGACGCGCGATATTTTCGCCGGAACGCTGGGGTTTCTCCCCTGGCAAAGGCCGGGCTTCGATCTCGGCTTGAAGCTTGGCGAAATGGCGGCGAGACACCCCAAATATGTCGGCGTCGTGCTTGGCGGGCATGGGCTGTTTACATGGGGCGAGACCTCCAAGGTCTGCTACGAAACAACGCTTGGCGTCATTCAACAGGCGGCCGACTGGCTCGCCGCACATGAGAAGAAGCCGTCCTTCGCCGGCGCCAAACGCCAATCGGCGCCGGCGGCCAGGCGCCGCGAGATCGCCGCCAGGCTGATGCCGCTGATCCGCGGCAGGATTTCCGTCGGCGAGCGCAAGACCGGCCATTTCACCGATGCGCCGGAGGTGCTCGAATTCGTCAATTCCAACGCGCTTGAAAAGCTGGCGCCGCTCGGCACATCCTGCCCCGATCATTTCCTGCGCACCAAGATCAGGCCGCTGGTTCTTCCCTATGATCCAGCCCGCGACAATCTCGACGAGGCGGTCGCCGCGCTCGACGATCATCTCGCGGCGTACCGGCGCGACTACGCGGCCTACTACGAGCGTTGCAAACATCCCGATTCTCCGGCCATGCGCGACCCCAACGCCGTCGTCTATCTGGCGCCCGGCGTCGGCATGTTCACCTTCGCCAAGGACAAGGCGACGGCGCGGATCGCCGGTGAATTCTACGTCAACGCAATCAATGTGATGCGCGGCGCCTCCGGGGTCAGCGCCTATGTCGGCCTCGCCGAACAGGAGGCTTTCAACATCGAATATTGGCTGTTGGAGGAGGCTAAGCTGCAGCGTCTGCCCAAGCCGAAGTCCTTGGCCGGCCGCATCGCCTATGTCACCGGGGGCGCTGGCGGCATCGGCGGCGCCGTAGTATCGCGCCTCATCGGCGAGGGGGCCTGCGTCGTCGTCGCCGACATCGACGGGAAGGCGCTCGATGAGCGCCTGGTCGCCATCGGCGCGCGCTTCGGCCGCGACGCGGCGATCGGCGTCAAGCTCGACGTGACGGACGAAGCGGCGGTGATCGCGAGTTTCGAAGAGGCCGCCCGCGCCTTCGGCGGCGTCGATATCGTCGTCTCCAACGCCGGGATCGCCTCGGCTTCTCCGGTCGAAGACACCAGCCTCGCGCTGTGGCAGAAGAACATCGACATTCTCGCGACGGGCTATTTTCTGGTCTCACGCGAGGCCTTCCGCCTGTTTCAGCGCCAGAAGATCGGCGGCGCCATCGTCTTTGTGGCTTCCAAGAACGGTCTCGCAGCTTCGCCCGGCGCCGCGGCCTATTGCGCCGCCAAGGCCTCCGAAATCCATCTCGCCCGTTGTCTCGCGCTCGAAGGGGCGGCGCACGGCATCCGCGTCAACACGGTCAATCCCGACGCGGTGTTGCGCGGATCGAAGATTTGGGAAGGCGAATGGCGCCAGCAGCGCGCCGCCTCCAACAAGGTCTCGGAGGACCAGCTCGAAGAAGTCTATCGCCAACGCTCGATGCTGAAGCTTTCGGTCCTGCCCGAGGACATCGCCGAGGGCGTTTACTTCTTCGTTTCCGATCTCTCCGCCAAATCGACCGGCAATATCCTCAATGTCGACGCCGGCAATTCGCAGGCCTTCACACGATGAGCGCCCAGCCCTTCGCGATCAGCGCCGATTTCATCGCCGATCACAATGCGCGGCTCGAAGGCGCGACAATTGAGGACTACCACGCGCTTTCCCGCGCGCTGGCGCGGCGCGGAATCGACGCCGAGACCCTGGTCAGGCGGGTGATGGATTTCGCGGTCGCGATCCCGACCTGGGGCGTCGGCACGGGCGGGACCCGTTTCGCCCGCTTTCCGGGCCCGGGCGAGCCGCGAGATATTTTTGAGAAGATCGACGATTGCGGCGTCATCCAGCAATTGGCGCGCGCGACGCCGACGATCTCGCCGCACATCCCCTGGGACAAGGTCGACGACTACGCGGCTTTGCGCGAAAGGGCGGCGGCGCTAGGCCTCGCCTTCGACGCGGTCAATTCCAACACGTTCCAGGATCAGCCGGGACAGGCGCTCTCGTACAAGTTCGGCTCGCTGTCGCACACGGACGCCAAGGTGCGCGCCCAGGCCGTGGCCCATAACATCGAATGTATCGAGATCGGCCGCAAGCTCGACTCGAAAGCGCTGACGGTTTGGATCGCCGACGGATCGAATTTCGCCGGTCAGTCGAACCTCACCCATGCGCTCGACCGCTACATCGCGGCGATGCGGGAAATCTACGCCGCATTGCCTGCCGACTGGCGCGTGTTCCTTGAACATAAGCTTTACGAACCCGCGTTTTATTCGACAGTGATCTCCGACTGGGGCTCCAGCTTTGCGGCGGCCCAGGAGCTCGGGCCGAAAGCGTTCTGTCTCGTCGATCTCGGCCACCACGCGCCCGGCGTCAACATCGAGCAGATCGTCGCGCGGCTTATCCGCTTTAAGAAACTCGCCGGCTTTCATTTCAACGATTCGAAATATGGCGACGACGATCTCGACAGCGGCTCCGTCGACCCGTTCCGCCTGTTTCTGGTCTTCAACGAATTGATCGATGCGGAGCGGCGCAAGGCGGAAGGTTTTTCGCCGGCCTATATGATCGATCAGTCGCACAACGTCACCGATCCGATCGAGAGCCTGATGCAATCGGCGATTGAGCTGCAGCGCTCCCATGCGCAGGCTTTGATCGTCGATCGCGCCGCGCTTGAAGCCGCGCAGGACGTCAATGACGCGCTGGGCGGCCATCTCGAATTGAAGCGGGCCTTCACGACCGACGTGTCGCCGCTTCTCGCCGTTGCGCGCCTTCGCGCCGGCGGCGCGATCGCGCCGGTCGAAGCCTATCGCGCCTCGGGCTACCGGGCGCGCAAAACCGACGAGCGTCCGGCGGTC
>DASZFX010000383.1:0-1810 GCA_035939375.1 Roseiarcus sp. | reverse complement strand
GCCTGAAGCCGCGTTATTGATCGGCCATACCGACATGCCGAAGGCGCAGCTCGATCGGGCGAAGAGTTTGAAGGCGATCATCAATGTCGAAACCAATTTTCTCCAGAACGTCGATTACGAGACGTGCTTTGAGCGCGGAATTCATGTGCTCGCGCCAAGTTCGGCTTTCGCCCGGCCGGTCGCCGAGATGGCGCTCGGCATGGCGATCGACCTTTGCCGCGGCGTCAGCGCCGCAGACCGAGCGATGCGTGCGGGAAATGAGAAATGGCTGCTCGACGGCGCGACAGACTGCTTCTCGCTCTATGGTTCGCCCGTCGGCCTGATCGGCTTCGGCGATCTCGGCCGCGCCTTCGCGCCGCTTCTCGCGCCGTTCGGCTGCAATGTGAAGGTCCATGACCCTTGGCTCTCGGATCATTTCGTCCGAGGTTTCGGCGTCGCGCCGGCGAGCCTCGAGGAGATATTGACGACGAGCCGGGTGATCGCGATTTTCGCGGGCGTCACCAGCGAGAATCAAGGCTTCCTGGGGAAGCGCGAATTCAATTTGATCCAGCCGGGCGCTGTCGTCTTGCTGATGAGCCGCGCGGCGGTCGTCGATTTTCCGGAATTCCTGCGTCAGATCGAGGCCGGCCGTTTCCGCGCCGCAACCGACGTCTTTCCCGACGAGCCGGCGCCGGCCGATCATCCGGCCCGAAGGATCGAGGGCCTGCTGCTCTCGCCGCATCGCGCCGGCGCCCTTATCGATTCTCTTCATGAAATCGGCCGGCAAACGGTCGCAGACGCCGAACTCATCCTGCGCGGCCTGCCGCCGCTCTCTTGTCGCCGGGCGCAGCGCGAGACGGTCGGGCGCTCGCGCAGCAAGCCTGTGGACCAAAGTAGGCCCATCGTCCACCCTTCGCCGCCTTGACAATTACGGCCTTTGGGCTCTAGCTTTCTATATCGATTTAGATCCAGGAAATTGCGTTGTCGCGAAAGGCCCCGACGATCCATGACGTCGCCTCGCGCGCGGGCGTCTCGCCGGCGACGGCGTCCAATGTCGTCAATGGCAACCGGCCGGTCGGCGAGCAGAGCCGCGCCCGCGTCGTCAAGGCCATCGCCGACCTCGGCTACCGCCCGAACCACCTCGCCGCAGCGCTTCGCGCCAAACGCAGCCGCCTCATCGGCGTCGTCGTGCCGGAAATCTCCAATCCCTTCTTCGCCTCGCTGGTGCATGGAATCGAAGAGCAGGCGGCGCACAGCGACTATGAGCTGGTCCTCGTCTCCTCTAGCGAAGACGGCGCCAGCGAGCAGCGCCGCATCGAGGCGCTGCTCGATCGCCAGATCGATGGCCTGATCGTCGTGCCTTCGAGCGACGGCTCTTTTACGGCCTTGCGCGAAAAGCGGGGCGGCGCGTTGCCGCCGGCGGTTCTGGTCGATCGCGGCTGCGGCTCGCCCGGCGTCGACACGGTCGGCGCCGAATGCGCCGCCGGCGCGCTCGCCGCCACCCGCCATCTCGTTGCGCTTGGCCATCGCGACATTGCGGTGCTGACGCCTTCGGCGAGCCTCGCCAATATCCGCGCCCGCATCGAGGGCTATCGGCAAGCCTTGGAGGAAGCCGGCCTTGGTCCGCGCGAGCGCGTCTGCGTCGGCGGCCAGCAACTCGACGCTTTGCGCGGCGCGATCGAGCAGGACCTTCATCGCGCCGACCGGCCGACGGCGATTTTCGCTTTGACCAACGTCGCCGCGCTCGCCGCGATCAAGGCGGTGCGAGCGCTTGGCCTCGACATTCCCGGCGATGTTTCGATCGTCGGCTTCGATGATTTCGATTGGATGT
>DASZFX010000382.1:0-3545 GCA_035939375.1 Roseiarcus sp. | reverse complement strand
TACGGCGCCCGTGCGATTGATGAGTTCGAAGGTCACGCGCCGTTCGCCGTGCAGCTTCCAGATCATTTGCAGCATCAACAATTTGTAAAAATCGGTGTCGAGCAACGTGCGCACGATCGGATCGATGCGGAAAGTATGATTGTAGACGCGCGTGGCGATGTCCGGGCTCATGGCCGCAAGCCTAAAGGGGCGCAGGCGCCCCGACAATAGCGTCGCGGCAAGGGCATGTTTTGCGAGTTCGCCGGCTTCGAGCCTGCCGCGGACGGCTTGTCGACCCGCCGACCGCCGCTCGCTATCATAGTCGAGATTCGACCTTTTTTTGTGAGATATCACATGCCGTTCAAAGGCTTCGGCCCGCAAGCGCTGCCCTTCTTCAAGGCGCTCGCCTTCCACCAGACCAAGGAATGGTTCGAAGACAATCGGGCCATTTACGAGGGCGAGGTCAAGAACCCGTTCGGCGATCTCATCGACGATTTGAGCGCTGCCTTCGCGAAAGCAAAGCTGCCGCTCAAGGGCGACCGCAAAGGTTCGTTGTTTCGTCTCAACCGCGACATTCGCTTCTCGAAGGACAAGAGCCCCTACAAGACCCACGCTGGAGCGGTGTTGACCCGCAGCGGCGGCAAGAACGATCAGGGCCTCTTCTACATCCATGTTTCGCCGGAAGAGTGTTTCGCCGCCGCCGGCTTTTATGCTCCCGAGCCTCCGGAGCTGGCGCGGCTGCGCCGCGCCATAGCGCGCGCGCCGAAGGCTTACGCGAAGATGCTGGCGACCCTCGACAAGAGAGGGCTCGAATTGTCGGCGGAATACGACGTCTCGCGAGTTCCGCGCGAATTCGCCGACGCGACCGAGCCCGCGGTCATCGCCGCGTTGAAGAAAAAGTCCTTCATTTGCACGCGGGCGATCCGCGCAACGCGGCTTAAGTCGCCGGCGCTGGTCGAAGACCTCGTCGCCTTTGCGAAAGACGCAACGCCCCTGCTTCAATGGGGCTGGGCGGCGATCGTCGACGAAAGATGAAGGCCGGACCGACGCGCCTCAAGCCGCTGCGGCGGCTTGAGCCTTCTGTCCAACCGTCGCGCGGATCGCGTCGGCCAGTGCGGCGGCCTCTTCGCTTGGTCGTCCCGGCGCATGGATAATGCCCATGCGCGATGATTGCAGCGGCGGCAATCCGGACTCGGGGCCGAGCACCCGCAGATCGGCGGGTATGCAGCCGGTGGGCAGGATCGTTACAGCAAGGCCCGCCCGAACCACCGGCGCAATCGCCGAGTAATTGTTCGAGAGGAACAGCGCTCGGCTGGGTCGATTGACGGCCCTCAGCGCGCGCTCGGCAATCTGCCGCCATGCGCAGACCGTGCTGCCCAAGGCGACCGGCACCGGCGCATGATCGTCCAGATTGAATCGCTTGTCGGCGACCCAGGCCAATTGCTCCTTGCGAATGATCTCGACGCCGGTGATGCCGTCGGTTTCCGTCACCACCGCAAGATCGAGCGCGCCGGAGCGCACCTGTCCGTCCAATTCCAGGGAGCTCTCGCAAACCACAGATATTTCGACGAGCGGGTGGTTTCGGCAAAAGCGGGTCAGTATTTCGGCAAGGAAGAATTCGGCGTAATCGTCCGGCATGCCCAGGCGAACCCGGCCGCTGAGACCTTTGCGCGACAAGGCGGCGAGCGCGCCGGCCTCGGTCTGGATGATCCGCCGGGCGTAGTCGATCAGCCGCTCGCCCTCTTCCGACAGGCGCGTGCCGCGCCCCTGCTTAATGAACAAAGCGCAGCCGAGCTGCTCCTCGAGACGGCGGATGTGCATCGAGACCGCCGACTGGGTCTTGTTCACCCGCTCGGCCGCCCTCGTGAAGGAGCCAGTGTCGACAATGGCGAGGAAGGAGCGAAGCTGGTCGGTGTCGAGCATGATAATCAATCGCAGATTGTGATGGGTTACCCTACAAACATTCGTTGGACCGATCAATAAGAATCCAGCATTCTTCTGTGCATCAACCGATCGAAACCGCCGCGCCGCCGCCATTGACGGCGAACGGGATCGCTTTGCCGGAGGATAAGAAAGATGAACGCCACAACAGCCTCTTGCCCGAATCCCTCGTCTTTTGGCCGCCATTCCCTGGTCGACAGGCTTCTCGCATTGGCGGCGCGGATTGCCCTTTGGCCGGCCCGCGTGATCGCCGCGAGGCGCACGCTCGCTCAGCTCGCCAGCCTCAGCGAATATGAGCTGCGCGATGTCGGGCTGACACGCCAGGACCTCGTCGATTTCACGGCGCGGCCGCTCGATGAAGACCCGACGCCGCACCTCAATCGCGCCCGCATCAGCCGGGCGCGGCGGGCTTAGGCCTCGCGTCGGCGAAGGAAGTCCGAAAAGGCGCGCAAAGTCGCCTGGCTGACATAGTGCTCAACGCCTTCGGCGTCGGCTTCCGCCGCCTCGCGCGGCGCGCCGACGGCGATGAGGAGATCGACGACGAGGCGGTGGCGCTCGCGGACGCGTTTGGCCATCGCTTCGCCGGCCTCGGTGAGGAAAATGCCGCGGTAGGGACGGGCGGTCGCCAGCCCCTCCCGTTTCAGCCGCGCGATGGTTTTCGTTGCCGTCGGGTGAGCGACGCCGAGCCGCCGCGCAATGTCGATTGTGCGCGCTTCGCCGTTGGCGGCGATCAGATCGGCGATCAATTCCGTATAATCTTCGAGCATCGCCGCAGAGCGCGCCGAACGAGCTTTGCCGAAGCGATCGGCTTGCACCGGCTCGGTCGCCAAGGGGCCGGCGGGGCCGCGCCTTCCGGCGGCGAGACGGCTTTGGGATTTTGCTGAACTCACGACGCTACCGTTTTCATCGCTCGTTACATTTTGACGATCATCCTATCGATTTCCAGCCTTGGCTGCAAAGTGACGCTTTTCGGACATTGCCTGCGTTTTGGGGGACGCTGAAGCCTCGGCGCGTCTTCGCAGCCGATTGACCATGATATAGCATTAGCTATATTATTCACCATAGGCGTTAGGATCGGACGGATGAGCGATGCTGTGAATGCGACTGGCGAAGGACTGTCGGAGCGGACGGCCGAGGCGATTCGCGACCTATTCGACGGCAAGCCACGGCGCTTCAGCGCCCTTTTGTTCGTCGGACCGGCAGTCATCGCCTCTATTGCCTACATGGACCCGGGCAATTTCGCGACCAATATCCAGGCCGGCGCGAAATACGGCTACGCCCTTCTCTGGGTCGTGCTTGCCGCCAATGTGATCGCCATGTTGTTTCAGGCTCTTTCGGCCAAACTCGGCATCGTGACCGGGCGTAATCTCGCTGAAATGTGCCGCGAGCAGTTTCCGCTTCCCCTCGTTTACGCGCTTTGGGTGGTCAGCGAGATCGCGGCCATGGCGACCGACCTTGCCGAATTCCTCGGCGGGGCGATTGGCCTCACGCTTCTTCTCCATATCCCGCTCATGGTCGGCATGGCCGTCACCGCCCTGTTGACCTATGGACTGCTGATCGGCGTCGGACGCGGCTTCCGCCCGATGGAGCTCATCATCGGCTCGCTCGTCGCGGCAATCAGCCTT
>DASZFX010000381.1:0-7127 GCA_035939375.1 Roseiarcus sp. | reverse complement strand
GCTCCTCATGCCTATGGAATCCGCCGCTTCGCGGGGGCGGCGCGGTCTCGGGCCAGGCGACCGGCAATCGCCGCGTTCTCCCCGATTTCGAGGTGATCACTTTCAATTCAGGCGGCACGGGCGCGCGCCGTCGCCGCGACGGTCTCGACGCCACCGCCTTCCCCTCCGGCGTGCGGACCATGCCGGTCGAAGCCACCGAAAACGTCGCGCCAATCATCGTCTGGCGCAAGGAACTGCGAGCCGATTCTGGCGGCCCCGGCCGAACCCGGGGCGGCCTCGGCCAGGTCATGGAGATCGGCGGCGAGGATGATCTGGAATTCGCCTGCAACGCCATTTTCGATCGGATCGCCAATCCGCCGAAAGGGCGCGACGGCGGTCTGCCGGGCGCTGCGGGCAAGGTCGAACTCAAATCCGGGGCGCCGCTCCGCGCGAAAGGCTTTCAAATCATCCCTGACGGCGAGCGCCTGGTGCTGCATCTGCCGGGCGGCGGCGGCATGGGCGATCCGGCAAAACGCGATGCCGCGCTTGTCGCACAGGATGTGCGAAACGGTCTCGTATCCGCCCGTTCGGCGAAGCGCGATTATCGGGTCGCGCTTGCGGCCGACGGTTCCGTGGACGAGGCTGCGACCGCCCTGCTCCGCCACGCGGCGCCACGCCAATAATTCCGGATCGGTGATGGAGAAAAGCGCCAACCGGCGGCCAGAGGCTGGGCGACTATTTTTGTGATGGGCGTCGCGAATTTTTGCCCATCGAATTTTTTCGGTTTCGCCGACGGAGTCCATTGACTCTGTGTCACGCGCGTCGTACAGGCCGCTCAGCTTCTTCGTGAGCATTTGCCGGCGAAGTGAGCATTTGTTCGGAAGCCTCCGACACTGTGTCCGCGGCTTCTTGGTTTCTGACAGCATCTGGTTGGCCTCCGCCGGCAGACTCCATGGTCCCCATGAGGTTCTACGGTCGGGTGGAATAAGGCGCGCATTTTAGCTGGCGCAGCGCCTATCAACATAAACATGCAGCTCCAAGTTCGGCGCGGGCGCAAAGTTGGTCCAGCGCTCGCGTAAATGGGAGAAGCGTCGCTGTGAACACCAGAACAGGCAATCCGCCGCGAATGGAATATGCGGCATACGAACCGATCGAATTGTCCGCAAACGAGCCCGGCCGGGCTGACGACCACATTGAAGGCCTCGGCTTTGGCATAAGCGAGATGCGGTCCGTCGCGCGCCGTCAACTTGCAGGGTCGATCGTCGTTGCGTTCGGGATCGCCGTCGTCGTCGGCTTGACGGCGCTGCGGCCCGCGCACGAGACGTCAAATGCGACCGCCTCTAATTTTCCAGTTGTTCGGCAGCCGATCATGATGCCGATCTCGGAGCATGTCGTCGCCACGAAGCAATACAAGATCGATGGGCTTAGGTCTTCGATCTCCCGCTAGCGCCACAGGCCGCGGGTCGCATGAACCAACGGTATTGGCGGGCGATCGTCGTCGGCTTCGCTTTCTTTTTCTTGACCGGCTGAGCTGGGCGTCTCTCCCAAGATGAAGGATACTATGCTCGTCGCGCCGGACGTCGACGTCGATGTTTTGCAACCGCGGCCGCTGGCCCTCCAGCCGGCCCCATCCCTCACTCAGTCAAATACTGCACCAAGTGGCCGGGCGCGACTTCGCGATAGAGGCGCGGCGGCGGGACATAGCCCAGCGGGCGCATCGGGCTCGGCGTCTCCTGGGTCGAGACGCCGCGTCTCAAGGATCGGCGCGCCGGGTCGGGCGAAGGCGCAGCCGCCATCAGCTTCTTGGTGTAGGGATGACGCGGATTCTCGATGATCGCCGCCCGCGGGCCGATCTCGACGATCTCGCCGAGGTACATCACCGCAATGCGGTGGGCGACGCGTTCGACTACCGCAATGTCATGCGAAATGAAGAGGAAGGCGAGGCCCAGTTCGGCCTGCAACCGCATCATCAAATTGATGACGCGCGCCTTCACCGAAACGTCGAGCGCGGACACCGCCTCGTCCGCGACGATCAGCTTCGGCGCGAGCGCCAACGCCCGGGCGATCGCGATGCGTTGGCGCTGGCCGCCTGAGAATTCATGCGGCAGTCGCTCCGCCATGTCCGGAGTCAGACCGACTTTGGTTAAGAGATCGGCGACGCGCTCGAGCGCTTCGCGGCGCGGCGCAAGGCCGTGAACGATGATCGGCTCGGCGATCGCCTCGCCGGCGCTCTTTCGCGGATTGAGGCTGGCGAAGGGATCCTGGAAGATCATCTGCATGCGCCGACGCAGCTTGCGCAAGGCCTCGGAACCGAGAGCGCGAACATCCTGCCCGTCGAAAACTATGCTTCCCGAAGTCGGCTCGACCAGCCTGAGGATCGAGCGTCCCGTCGTCGACTTGCCGCAACCGGATTCCCCGACAAGGGCGAGCGTCTCGCCGGCGCGAAGCGAAAAGGACACGCCCTCGACCGCATGCACCCGCGCCGACACGCCGCCGAAGACGCCCGAGCGGACAGAAAAGCGCGCGACGAGATCGGCGACTTCGAGAAGCGGGCGCTCCGCGGCGGCAAGAGAGGCCCCAAGAGCCCCGGTCTTGGCGGCGGCGCGGGCTGCGCCGTTCCCCTCCTGTTGCGAACGAGGCTCGCGGGGCGGCGCGCCTACCTCCGATTCCGGGAAAGGCTTCGGCAAAGGCTCGCCCTTCATCGAACCGAGGCGCGGCACGGAAGCGATGAGCGCCTGCGTATAGGCATGCCGCGGCCTCGTCAGCGTGTCGGCGGCCGCGCCCTCTTCGACCTTGGCGCCCTTCCACA
Source organism: Roseiarcus sp. (assembly GCA_035939375.1). Lineage (GTDB taxonomy): Bacteria > Pseudomonadota > Alphaproteobacteria > Rhizobiales > Beijerinckiaceae > Roseiarcus. Next base: position 4,339 of record DASZFX010000381.1, on the reverse strand, counting down.
TCACCACGACGCGATCGGCGATTTCCGCGACGACGCCCATGTCGTGGGTGATGAAGACGACCGACATGCCCTCCTCTTCCTGCAACAACTTGATCAGTTCCAGAATCTCGGCTTGCACCGTCACGTCGAGGGCGGTGGTCGGCTCGTCGGCAATGAGCAGTTTCGGCCTGCAGGCCAGCGCCATGGCGATCATCACGCGCTGGCGCATGCCGCCGGAAAACCGATGCGGATAATCGTTGAGGCGCTCGCGCGCCGCGGGCACGCGCACCCGCTCGAGAATGCGCAAGGTCTCGGCCTCTGCGGCCTTGCGGTTGATCGCGCGATGAAGGATCAGCGCTTCGGCGATCTGAAAGCCGATGGTGAGAACCGGGTTCAGGCTCGTCATCGGCTCCTGGAAGATCATCGATACGGCGGCGCCGCGAAGGAGACGCATCTGCGCTTCCGGCAGGCTCAGGACGTCTTGTCCCGCGAGGCGGATGGCGCCCGCCGCCCGGCTGTTCGCCGGCGGCAGCAGGCGCATGACCGCAAGAGCGGTGACGCTTTTGCCGGAGCCCGACTCGCCGACGACGGCCAGGGTTTCGCGCGCGCCAACGTCGAAGGACAGGGCTTCGACGGCTGGGCGCCAGACGCCGTCGGTACGAAAGGCGACCGAGAGGTCGCGGATCGACAGGATCGGCGGCAGGCTCACGTCTCGTTCCTGAGCTTCGGGTCGATCGCGTCGCGCAAGCCGTCGCCGAGGAGGTTGACGGCGAAGACCACGATCAACACCGCGACGCTCGGCGCAATCGCCAGCCACGCCGAATCGAGGATATTCTCGAATCCTTCGCGGATCATGCCGCCCCAGGTCGGGGTCGGCGGCTTCAGCCCAAGGCCAATGAAGGCAAGCGAGGCTTCGGTACGAACCGCATTGGCGAGCCACAACGCGCCCATGACCAGGATTTCCGGAAAGATATTCGGCAAGATGTGACCGCAGAGGATGCGCGTATCGGAAAAGCCGAGCGCGCGTCCGGCCTCGATGAAATCGCGCCCCTTCAGGGCGATGGTCGGGGCCCGGGCGATGCGGGCGAAAGTCGGCAGCGAGGTCAGCGCGATGGCCGCGATGATGTTCGCCATGGTCGGGCCGAGCATCGCCACCAGGATCAGACCGAGAATGAGCGAGGGGAAGGCGAGCAGCATGTCCATCGCCTGCATCGTGACGGCGTCGAAACGCCCGCCGCGCCAGCCTGCGAGCATACCCACCGCCGCGCCGGCCGCCATGGCGATCAATGTCGCGCTGAGGCTGATGACGAGCGAAATGCGTGCGCCGTAGAGCAATCGCGACAGCGTGTCGCGGCCATAATAATCGGTGCCGAGCCAATGCTCCGCCGTCGGCGGCTTCAGCCGGTCGAGGACGTCCTGCTCCAAAGGATCGTGCGGCGCAATGAACGGGGCGAAAAGCGCGGCGAGCACGACCAGCGCCACGATAGCCAGTCCGACCCACGATGCTTTGTTCGCGTTGAAGGCGCGCAGCAGCGTCGCCAATCCGGCGGGCGCCCGGCGCGGCGCCGGAGCGGAGAGAGCGTCGGTCATCCCAGCTTCACCCTTGGATCAACGAAGCCATAGGCAAGGTCGGAGAGAAGGTTCACAACGACCACGGCGAGCGTGTAGATGACCATCATCCCCTGAAGCATCGTATAGTCGCGCTGGCTCAAGGCGCCGACGATGAGCTTGCCGAGGCCGGGGCGGCTGAAGACGATTTCGGTCAGCACCGAATTGCCGATGAGGGTCGACATATAAAGGCCGGCGACGGTGATGATCGGGATCAGCGCATTGCGCAAAGCATGGCGCCAGACGACGATCCGCTCCGGGGCGCCCTTCGCCCGGGCCGTGCGCACATAATCTTCCGAAAGAACTTCGAGCATCGCCGAGCGCGTAACGCGGGTTATATAGGCGGCGCTGTTGAGGCCGAGGCTGATTGCCGGCAGCGTGATTGATTGCGTCCAGGCGCCAAGGCTCCCCTTGCGCGCCGAGATCACCGGGAACCAGCGCCACTCGATGGCGAAGAGGAACAACAAAATGACGGCAGAGACAAAGGCGGGAAAGGACAGTCCGGCCAGCGAGGCGATCCGCACCACGTAATCGACGAAGCGGTTGCGCCGCACGGCCGCCCAGACGCCGAGCGGGACGCCGATCACGATGCCGAGCGCGAGGGAGACCAATGTCAGGTCAATGGTCCAAGGTAGTACGCTGAGAACTTCGGCAAGCACCGGCTGCCCGGTGACCATGGAGACGCCCCAGTCGCCGCGCAGGGCATTGCCGAGGAAGCTCGCATATTGCAGCGCGATGGGCTGGTCGAGGCCGAGCCTGACATGCAGCGCTTCGATCGCTTCGCGCGAGGCTTGGTCGCCGAGGATGAGTTGCGCGGGATCGCCCGGCAGGATGCGCACGATCACGAAGACGAAGGTGAGCACCGCAAACAGCGTGACAATCGCAAGGGCGGCGCGGCGGATGAGGAAGGCGGTCATGCCCGATCGGTCCCTCCTCGCCCGCCTCTACGACCGCTCAATTCAGGAAGTGCGTCTTCTCCGTCACCGGCGGGGCAAGGTTGAGCGAGCCTTTCAGATCATAGCCAAGATCGAGATTGTCCTTCCAGGCCCAGAGCTGAAGCTGCTCGTAAACGGGGACGCCGCAGACCGCTTCGATGATTTTCTCTTGCGCCGTCTTCCACAGCTCCTTCTGCTTCGCCGGATCGGTCTCTATACGCGCGGCGCGGATTTCATCGTCGGCGACGTTGCAATGCGAGAAATTGGTCACCGCCTTCGGCGTGCCGACGATCGACGCTGAATCGTAGAACTGGGTGAGATAGACGTCGGCGATCGGGAAACGCGCCGCCTGATAATGCACCAGCGGCGACAGGTCCTTCCGGATCTGCGAATGGTAGGTCGCGTGTTCGACGAGCTGGACGTCGAGCGTGACGCCGATCTTCTTCAACTGCGCCTGAATCGCTTCGATGAACGTCTCCATGCCGGTCAGCGTCGTATGGATGGTCTTGACCGTGAGCCCGTCCGGATAGCCAGCCTCCTTGAGCAGCGCCTTGGCCTTGACCGGGTCATAGGGGAAGAGCGGCGCGCGCTCGTCCGTGCCGAGATAGCCGGAAGGCACGACGGAGACCGCCTCGCGCGACGTGCCGGCGCCCTTGAAGGCGACGATCGCCTTGCGATCCACGCCATAGGCGATGGCCTCGCGCACGCGAATGTCGTCGAGCGGCTTTTCGGTGATGTTCAGGAACAAGGTCGACAATTCGCCGGGCTCCATGGCGAGAACCTTGACGCCCGGCATTTGCTTGGTGCGGTCGACCCAGGACTGATCCTGCTTGCCGTAGATCATGTCGAGCTCGCCCGCCTGGAAGGCGAGATCGCGACTCGAATCGGATGGAATGTAACGGTACATGATCTCGTCGAGCATCGGCGCGCCGCGAAAATACTGCTTGTTGGCGACGAGGCGCACATATTGTTGCGGCTGGTATTCGGCGAACATGAAGGGGCCGGTGCCGATCGGCTTCTTGGAGAAGCCGTCGCCCATCTCTTCGGCCGCGTTCTTGCAAACCATATTGCCGCCGTTGATATTGGCGACATAGCCTAGAAATCCGGCGACGGGATTCTTCAAAGTGATCTTCAGCGTGTATTGATCGACCACATCGGCGCTGGCGACGCTGGAGAAGTCGTTCGAATAGGACGAGGTCGCCTTATTCGCCGCGCGCTTGATCGAATAGGCGGCGTCCTCGGCCGTGAACTCGCCGTAGTTCGCGTGACATTGCACGCCGTGTCGGATGTGGAAAGTCCATTCCGTGCCGGCGGGATTGGCGGTCCAGCTTTCGGCAAGGTCCGGTTCGATCGTATCGGGACTGATTTGGCCGGGCTTCATGCGCACCAGACCGTTGAAGATATATTGCAGCAACCCCTTGTCGGGCGTAGTCGAGGCGATGTGAGGATCGAGCTTGCCGGCGTCGGCCGAGCCCATGCCGATGACGAGCGTCTTTTTTTGCGCCTGCGCCTCATTGCCGGTGAGCAGCGCCGCGACGACAAGCCCCGCCGCGAAGATTTTCCTCATTGGCCCTCTCCCTGACGCCGTTGGATTATGGTCGCAACTTACGCAAAGGCGCAAGGGAAGCGGCGGAGCGGAATGATCTCGCTTGCATCCGCTATTGTTCTGAATGAAAGAGCATCGCAGATGTTGCGTCGAAATGTTGCCTTCCTGAACGCGCGCGTGCCACAAACCCCGTCATGAACACGCTTGATCATCCGCAGTTTTCGCAGACGCCGCAGCCCGCCAACGCCGACGTCGTCATCATCGGCGGCGG
>DASZFX010000380.1:0-6057 GCA_035939375.1 Roseiarcus sp. | reverse complement strand
GAAGACGCGACCAGCGCAGCGACGCCCGACATCACAATCGGAGCGACCATGCCAGTTTCTCTCAGCACTGATATAGGACAGAGCATGAATCGGACCAATTTGGTGTAACTATTCCGCTACAGTTCTGCCACATATCAAATCAGAGGATCCGGTCACCCCGTCCGCACCAGTGCGCCTGAATGCACTCCGATCGCCATCATCAATTAGGGTTATTGTTGGAATAGGCCAATTCTATCGGCGAATATTCGCAATAATTTCATTTAGTTAACTCGCTTTTGCGGCGGCGTCTATTTCTTCCCAATCGCATTTTCAGGGAGGCGCCGCGCAGATTGGGTTGCACTCGGTCTCGCCCCCTATTTGAAAAAATCCTGATAAGAAGTGCTCCGGTCGAAGGGCTATTTGAAGAATTACAACGCTTACCCCTTGCTTACCGAGGCTTATTTGGTTTGTCGGCGTGCATAGGTAAGTACATGAAATGATTTGTATCGCCATCAATAGGCATCCGCGCGGTTACATTCGGTCACCCAACGTGACTTGCCGGCCGATGATGCTGGTCTAGCTCTTGCAACCGGGGTTCAACGTCTCAAACGAGGACAAAACCTCAAATGTGCGGCATTGTCGGCATCATCGGTTCCAAGCCCGTCGCGGGGCAAATCCTCGACGCGCTGAAACGCCTGGAATATCGCGGTTATGATTCGGCGGGCCTGGCGACCCTCGAAGAGGGGCGCCTCACGCGCCGGCGCGCCGAGGGCAAGCTGTGCAATCTCGAGGCGCGCCTGTCGCGCGAGCCTTTGTCGGGCGCGATCGGCATCGGCCATACCCGCTGGGCGACCCATGGCAAGCCGGTCGAGGTCAACGCCCATCCGCACGCCAGCCAGCGGCTCGCCGTCGTCCACAACGGCATCATTGAGAATTTCCGCGAGCTGCGCGAAGAGCTCATCGCCAAGGGCCATCGCTTCGAGACCGAGACCGACACCGAAGTCGCCGCCTTCCTCGTCACCGATGAGATGGCCAACGGGAACAGCCCGGTCGATGCGGTCGCTGCGGCGCTGCCGCGCATGCGCGGCGCCTATGCCTTGGCTTTTCTGTTCGAAGGCGAAGACGATCTTCTGATCGGCGCGCGCAAGGGCGCTCCGCTCGCCGTCGGCTATGGCGAAGGCGAAATGTACCTCGGCTCCGATGCGCTGGCGCTCGCGCCCTTTACTGACGAGCTCAGCTACCTCGAGGAAGGCGATTGGGTGGTGCTGACCCGAAAGGGCGCCGAGTTCCGCGACGCCGACGGCAAAATCGTCACGCGCCGGCGCCAACGCAGCCCAGCCGGAAGCCTGCTGGTCGAGAAAGGCGAATATCGCCATTTCATGGCCAAGGAAATCCACGAGCAGCCGGAAGTCGTCAGCCATGCGCTGGCTCATTACCTCGATCTCTCCGGCCTCAAGGTCAGGCCCTTCGCCTGGCCGGTCGACCCTAGAAAACTCACGCGCCTGACGATCTGCGCCTGCGGCACCGCCTATATGGCTGGCCTGACCGCAAAATATTGGATCGAGCGCTTCGCCAAACTGCCAGTCGAGATCGATGTCGCCTCCGAATATCGCTATCGCGAGGCGCCGGTCGAAAAGGGAGATCTCGTCATCGCCATTTCGCAATCCGGCGAGACGGCCGATACGCTCGCCTCCTTGCGCTATGCACAGGAGCGCGGCGCCAAGATCGTCGCGGTCGTCAACGTGGCGTCCTCCAGCATCGCCCGCCTTGCCGACACGGCGGCGCCGATCTTCGCTGGACCGGAGATCGGCGTCGCCTCGACCAAGGCCTTCACGTGCCAGCTCGCGGTCATGGCGGCGCTGGCGATGAGCCTCGGCCGGGCGCGCGGTACGCTTGAAGAAAGGACCGAGACGGCGCTGGTCAGCGAGCTCGCCGCCGTTCCCGGCCTTATCGCGGAGGTCCTTAAGCACGAACCGGCAGTCGAAAGCCTCGCCCATGGGCTCGCCAAGGCGCGCGACGTGCTCTATCTCGGCCGAGGCCTTTCCTATCCGCTGGCGCTCGAAGGCGCGCTGAAGCTGAAGGAGCTTTCCTATATTCACGCCGAAGGCTACGCGGCGGGCGAATTGAAACACGGGCCGATCGCGCTGATCGACGAGACGATGCCCGTCATCGTCATCGCGCCGCATGATCCGATCTTCGAGAAGACGGTCTCGAACATGCAGGAAGTCGCGGCGCGCGGCGGGCGGATCATCCTGATCGGCGACAAACACGCCGCGGAAAGAGCGGCGGTCGACCTTTCCTACTTTTTCCCGATGCCCGATATGGGTCCCGAATTCGCGCCGATCGTCTATGCTGCGCCGATACAGATGATCGCGTACCATACGGCGGTGATCATGGGCAAGGACGCGGACCAGCCGCGGAACCTCGCAAAGTCGGTGACGGTGGAGTAGGGACGGGGATCGCCAAGTCCGGCGTTCTCACGCGCGGCCCCATCAACTTGTCAACACGTTGGTCAGTCCGAACGCCGCGAAGAGCTTGCGATCCCTGAAGGTCGTCACGGCCGCGATCGCCCCGTCCTCCAGCGTCAGGACCTGGATCGAATGGGCGCGCCATTCGCCGCCCGTCTTGCCGTGGCTATAGACCGCGAAAGCCGGCTGCTGGTTGGCGGATGTCGGCACGAGGCGAAAGCCGCCGTAATGGCTCCATGCCCAGGCGAAAAAGGTGCGGATCGGCTCGCGGCCGAAATACCATTCGCGCCAGGGCGGCATCGAGTAGACGGCGTCGTCGCGCAACAAGGCGACGAAACGGTCGAGATCGGCGCTCTCCCAGGCTCTTAGGTACCGGTCGAGCAAGCCGCGCTGCGCTTCGTCCGGCGTTGGCCTGGTCTGCGGCCGGCCGACGGGAAAGCGCTTCGCCAAGGCGGCGCGGGCGCGTTGCAAGGCGCTGTTGACGGAGGCGGGCGAAGCTTCGAGCAGCCGGGCGGTCTCGTCCGCCGACCAGCCCATGACGTCGCAGAGGATCAGCGCCGCCCGCTGACGCGGCGGCAGATGCTGGATCGCGGCGATGAAGGCGAGCCGCACGGCTTCCCGCGTCTCGTAGCGCGCGTCCGGGCCCGGCGCGGTATCGGCGAAATCGTCAAAACCGCCATCGGGAAAAGGCTCCAGCCAGGCGATCTCCGCGGCGGCCGTGTCCGTCGGCAGGGCTTCGGCGGGCGGCCCAAATTGCTCCGGCAGCAGGCGATGGACGCGGCGGCGACCGGCGAGGGCGTTGAGGCAGGCGTTGGTTGCGATGCGATAGAGCCAGCCGCGGAACGACCCGCGCCCTTCGTATTCCTCGCGCCCGCTCCAGGCGCGCAAATAAGTCTCCTGGACAAGATCCTCGGCTTCGTGGAGCGAACCCAGCATACGATAGCAGTGAAGCCTGAGCGCGCGGCGATACGGTTCGGCCAGACGCTCGAAGGCCTCGCGCTCGCCCTCGTGCGGACGTTGCGGTACATTTTGCGCCTGCGGCGCATTGGCTGGGGTCATGCGGGTCGATCGCGCTCCTTCGCCAATTCGCTGGTACGGGGCCGAGCTGACAATACCGTCATTTGCGAGCGCAGCGAAGGTCTCCATCAGGCGGTGCGTTCCCATGGATTGCTTCGCTTCGCTCGCAATGACGGGGGAGCTATGTCGCCGGAGCATTTCGATCTGAACCTATCCCCTCCTATGTCGCCGCCTCCACGCCCTTGGCCGAGACGAGGAAGATGTTCCCCTGTCCCAGCCGCGCGTCGAGCGAAAAACTCACGACCGCATTGGCGACGTCTTCAGCGGTTTGCGGCTTGTCCATTCTTTTGACGTGCTCTTCGACCGAGAGTCCGAGATATTTTGCATAGCCCTCCACCGCCGCCTTGCCGCCCTCGGTGTCGGGCATCGGACGCGCCGGGACGAGCGCGATAAAGCGTATGCCGAGCTTGAGCCGCTCCGATTCCCTTTGACAATAGTTCGCCATGAACATCTGCATCCGCTTGGCGCCGGCGTAGCCCCCCGAGATCGGCGAGCCGCCGAGCGCGGCGCCGCTTGAAATGAGGATGATCGTCGTCCCCGGCTTCAAGGGCGAAAGCAACGCGGCCTTGCAGAAGAGGAAGGACGATTTGACGTCATTGTCCCAAATTCTCGTGAAATCCCGCCAATCCAATTCCTGTAGCGGCGCGATCGTGCGCGGCGCGCCCCCGCAGAGGACCAGGACGTCGGGCGTAAGCCTGGCGAAGACTTTCGTCGGCGCTTCATCATCGCTGGCGTCGAGAGCGAGCGTCGCGACGCCCGGCATTTCGCCGGCCAATTGAGCGAGCGGGCCGGCCCGCTTGGCGATCGCCAACACCGAGGCGCCTTGCGCATGGGCCGCGGCGACAATCACGCGCCCCAAGCCGCGGCTGCCGCCGATCACCGCGATTTTCTTGTCCCGCAAAGACGTCATCTTGGTTCTCCCTTCGACTGTCCCAACGCCGGGGAGCCTCAGTCCCCATGACAAAGGACCGCCGAAGGGGTCAAAATTCATCGGCCCGGCGGGCGGGATGAAAAATATTTCCCATCGGGGGCGTTCAGCGGCGCGTCGGCGCCGCTGGTTCGCTCAGCTCTCCGACTTCGGCCAGGGGAAGAGGACCGAATGGGCCGAGGCGACTTGGCTCGCCGGCCGTCCCACGCGGTCGGCCGGCCAATCGACCATATGCTCATGCGAGGGGTCGCGCTCGATCGCTTTGCGATACATGTGCCAGGTGGCGTGGCCAAGCACCGGCATGACGACGACCAGGCCGAGGAACAAGGGCAGTGAGCCGATCAGGAGCAAGAGCGTGACCGTGAGACCCCAAAGCGCCATCGTCACCGGATTGGCGAGCACGGTCTTGACCGAGGCCCCGACCGCGACCCCGACGCCGACGTCCCGGTCGAGCAGCAAGGGAAAGGCCACGACGCTGATCGAGAAGGCGACGACGGCGAAGCAAAAGCCGATGAAGCAGCCGATCAGGATCAGCGCCCAGCCGCGCCCCGACGAGAAAATATCGGTGAGAAAGGCCATGTAGGAAGCCGGCGGCATGGGGCCGAAAAGCAGCGCGTAGAGCACCTGCGCCGCTGCCAGCCAGAGCGCGAATATTGCGACCAGAGCGAGACCCAGCGCGATGATCGAGGGGATCGAGGGCGAACGGATCACCTCGAATGCGTGTCGCCAGGACGTGTCCAGCCCCAGTTCGCGCCGGCGGCTCATCTCATAAAGGCCGATAGCGGCGAAAGGCCCGACCAGGGCGAAGCCCGAGGCAAGCGGAAAAAGAAGCTGGAGCACATTCTGCTGCGACGTCACATAGGCCAGAACCATGCCGCAGATCGGATAGATGAGACCAAGAAAGAGGAGATGCGAGGGCATTTCGCGGAAATCGTCGAAGCCGCGGGCGAGCGCGTCCTTGATGTCGCTTGGCGTGACCTTGCGAATGACCGGAAGGTCCGCGCCTGCGGTCTGGCCGAGATAGACATGGAAGTTCGCCATGACCATTCCTCCAATTGACGGCATGCAATCCGCGGAACCGCTTGGGTCCGCTTTGGGGAAAAGAAGCTTACATGCGCAGCGGCGCGCGGCAGCTTTAATAATTCTACTCTTGTCGTCGCAGCTTGTCATTTTGCGCCGCCGCGGATACGCGCCGCGGTTCCGCTCTGAAAAAGCCCCGGGTGGTCCGTCGCCGGCAAGAACCCCTTTGCGAGAAAGGCTGGATCGGCGTTTAGCCGCAAGGCGCGGCGACGGCTTTCGAAGGCGAAATCGCCTGACGGCGTCCGCCCGGCGTCGAAGCGCGGCAGCCCAAGATGACGAGGGCGTGACAAGAATTGAACAGGCAAGGCTCGGCGGCATTTCTCAGGCGATTCAGCCGCGGCTTCCGGCGCCGTCGGCCTTGGTGTAGGCTGACGAACTTGAACCTATCGCGGGCGCTGCGGCGGCAGGCGCGCGGGCGACGCCTAGGGGTGAGCGCTTATGAGTCTCGCGCCGAATAAAATGTCCGAAGTCGAAGCCATCGCGCCCGCGCGCAGCTTCGGCGCGCGGGTTCGCACATGGTTCTTC
>DASZFX010000379.1:0-11186 GCA_035939375.1 Roseiarcus sp. | reverse complement strand
GGCGACGTCGACCTTGGAATCCTTGCCGACGATTTCGGCCTTGAGCTTGCGCCCGTCGGTGAAGATCACGGTGATGTCGTTGGCGTCCGCAATCACGTGATTGTTGGTGATCACGATTCCCGAAGGATCGATCACGAAGCCGGAGCCGAGGGAGCTCGACTTGTGCGGTCGCGGCGTCTGACCCAGTTGCCCATGGTTCTTGAAGAACTCCTCGAACATTTCGTCGAAGGGCGTGCCATGCGGCAATTGCGGCGCATTGTCGGCGCTTTTGTCCTCGACCGTCTGGGTCGCGGATATGTTGACGACCGCCTCGGCGACGCTGTCAACGAGGTCGGCGAGGCCGGTTGGACGGGTCTGCGCAAGCGCCGGCGCGTTTCCCGTCAATCCGCCGGCGGCAAGGCCAAGCGGCAGGCCGACGGCAAGCGCCAAGGCCAGAGCAGTGGCGCGGCCCCTGCGGCTGGCGAAATGGGGCGATGGGACAGGGCGCATGGCCGTCTTCTCCTGGAGCTTTTCTCGAACAATCCCTGAACACAAATTGGGGCGTGACAGCGGCAAATGTGGCGACGCCCCTTCAAAGAACCCTACGCGCCGCCCAAACGATGGCGACGCCGACGATGGCCGCGACAAGGCCGAGGAGGCGCAAGCGCCTCGACTCGGTCTTGGCCGCTTGCGCCATCCGCCCACGCATCGTCTCGGTAAAGCCGGCGAGCAACAGGCCCTCTATGGCGAAGACCAGCCCGACCGCAGCGGAGAAATCGCGCATCTATTGGCCCGCCGGCGCAGCCGGAGCCGGGGTTGGCGACGCCGACTGAGCGCCCGGCGTCGGCGTTGCGAAATAGCGGAAGAAATCCGATTTCGGACTGAGCACGATGCGCGAATCCCCCGCCTTCAACCCGACCTCATAGGCCTGCATCGAACGGTAAAATGCGAAGAACTCAGGATCCTTGCCGTAACTTTCGGCAAAGATGCGGTTGCGCTCCGCATCGCCCTGGCCGCGGATCTGCTCAGCCTCCTGCTGCGCCTGGGCGATCGTCACGGTGACCTTGCGGTCGGCCTCGGCCTTGATCTGCTGGCTCTGTTGCGAGCCTTGCGCGCGGAACGTCGCGGCCCGCTGCTGGCGCTCGGTCTGCATGCGGCGAAACACCGCTTCGGAATTCTCCGGCGGCAGGTTCGCCCGCCTGATCCGCACGTCGACGATATCGAGGCCGAAGCGCTCGGACGCCGCCCTGAGCTGATCGCGGATTTCGCCCATCAGCGCGTCGCGCCTGTCGCGAACGATATCGGCGATCGAGGCCTCGCCCAAATTGCGGCGCACAGCCGAATTGAGCATGCCGTCGAGCTGGGCGTTGGCGCCCTGGATCGTGCCGACCGACTGATAGAATTTCAGCGGATCGGCAATGCGGTAACGTACGAAAGCGTCGACCTCGAGTCGTTGGTTGTCCGAGACCAGCACTTCCTGCTTCGGCGCATCGAGATCGAGGATGCGCTTGTCGATGAAGATCGCCGAATCGATGAAGGGCCATTTGGCGTAGAGGCCCGGCGCGCCGATCACATCGCGCACCGGTTCGCCGAAGCGCAGCACCAAAGCCTGCTCGGTCGGATCGACGGTGAAAAGAGCGCCATGGATGATGACGATCGCGACGACGACAATGGCGAGGATGGCGAGGCCGCCGAAGGGACGCGTCATTTTGCGCCTCCCGCGGGCTTTGTCGGCAACTGGTCGAGCGGCAGATAGGGCACCGGCGCCGCCATGCCGGACACGTCGAGGAGGGTCTTTTGCATGGCGCCCAGCACGCGCTCCATCGTTTCGAGATACATGCGCTCCCGGGTGACGCCCGGCGCATTCTTATATTGGTCGTATATCTGGTTGAAGCGCGAGGTCTGTCCCTTGGCGTCGGCGACCGTCTGTTCGCGATAGGCTTTGGCTTCGAGGACGATGCGCGACGCTGCGCCCTCCGCTTCCGGGACGACGCGATTGGCGTAAGTGTCGGCTTCATTGACAGCGCGTTGCTGATCCTGTTGCGCGGCCGTCACGTCGCGATACGCGGAGAGAACTTGCGCGGGCGCGTCCACCGATTGCAATTGCACCTGTCTGATGAGAACGCCGGCGCTGTAGCCATCGAGCACTTTCTGCATCCGGGTCTGCACGTCGGGCTCGATCGCCTTGCGATCGGTGGTCAGGATGCCGTCGATGGTCTTCAAGCCGACGACTTCCCGCATCACGCTTTCGGCGACCGCTTTGACGGTCTCCTCGGGCCGGCGGATATTGAAGACGAAATCCTCCGGTTTGGCCGGATCGACCTGCCAGATGACCCGAAACTTCACATCGACGATGTTCAGATCGCTGGTCATCATCAGGCTTTCTTCGGGTGCGCTGGCGCGCGAGACGACCTCAGCGTCTTCGCCTTCGCCGCGAATCCCGACGAGCGTGATTTTCTGCACCCAGACCGGGACCTTGATCACCGAGCCGATCGGCGAGGGCCAATTATAGTTAAGGCCGGCCGCCGTCTTTCCGGTGTAGCGGCCGAACACCAGATTGATGCCGACCTCGTTGGGTTGAACCGTGTAGAAGCCCCAAGCGAACCACAGGATGATCAGGACGAGGCCGGCGAAAATCACCCAGCGTCCGGTCGGCCCGCCGCCGCCCGGGGCGATCCCGCGAAAATAGCCCTGGAGGCGGCGCAGAATTTCCTCAAGGTCGCCGGTCGGTTGAGGGCCGCTTGGACCCGATCCCCACGGCCCCTGACCGGAACGCCACGGGCCGCCTTGATTGCTCCAGGACATAAATCCTCTTTATATTTAACCCGCGCTGCGGCGGGCCGCCTATATAGGCGACAAGCGGGGGAGCGGCAACGCGGCGCTAGTGGCCGGCCGCCGCATCGGGGCCGCCCGCCGCCGGTCCCGGCCGCGCGAGAGGCGCAATGCGCAGCGCGGTGATGCGATTGCGGTTTTTACGCAGCACCTCGAAGCGAAAGCCGTGGAAGGTGAACACCTGCTTCGGCTCGGGGATCGCGCGCGCCTCGTGAATGACGAGGCCGGCGATCGTCGTCGCCTCCTCGTCCGGCAGCGCCCAATCCATCCTCCGGTTGAGATCGCGCACCGGCGCGGCGCCGTCGACGATCACCGAACCGTCGGGCTGCGGCCTGACGCCTTGCATCGCGACATCATGCTCGTCCCTGATGTCGCCGACGATTTCCTCGAGAATATCTTCAAGCGTGACGAGGCCGAGCACCACGCCATATTCGTCGACGACCAGCGCAAAATGGGTCTTGCGGCGGAGAAACGCCTGCAATTGATCGCGCACCGAAGTGGTGTCGGGCACGAACCAGGCCTCGAGCGCAATATGGTCGATGTTGAGCTTCGAGGCGTCGCCTCCAGCGGCGGCAAGGGCCCGCAACAAATCCTTGGCGTGGAGCACGCCGATGATGTTGTCAGGGTCGCCCCGCCACAGCGGCATGCGCGTATAGGGCGAGGCGAGAACCTCGTGCACCAGATCCGGCGGCGGCAGGTCGGCGTCGATGGCGCGCATATTGGTGCGGTGGACCATCACGTCCGAAACTTCGAGTTCGGAGAGTTCAAGCAGGCCGCCGAACATGTCGCGCTCGTCGCGGGCGACGCCGCCTTCGCGATGCAGAAGCTCGACCGCGCCCATCAATTCTTCGTGGCCCGAAAGCATGGAGACGCGCTCGCCGATGCGCAGGCCGGCAAGCGACAGAAGCGCGCGCACGAAAGTCTCGATCGCCGCGACCACCGGCGAGAAGATCGCGACGAAGAAAGAGACGACCGGGGCGATGGCGAGCGAAAGGCGATCGGGATAGGCGATGGCGATCGTCTTCGGCAGCACTTCCGAGAAGACGACGATCAGCGTGGTCATGATCGCGGTGGCGTAGACGACGCCGCGATCGCCGACGATGTTGACGAACACGTTCGTGGTGAAGGACGAGGCCGCGATCGTCACAAGCTGGCCGCCGAGCAGCATCGCGCTGATCAGGCGCCCCCGTTGGGCGATCAGCTTGTTGACCCTGATCGCACGCGCATCGCCTGCGGTCTCCAGCGCGTGCATGCGCACCCGCGAAGCGGCGGTCAGCGCGGTTTCGGCGCCTGAAAAAAAAGCCGATGCGATCAGGCTCGCCAAAACGATGAGCGCCGCGAATTGGAAGGTCATGGTCCCCTCGATGTTACGACGATCCTAGCCGCGCGCGAGCGCCTCGGCGAGGAAGGCGCCAACCTGGGCCTCGGCGACGTCTCTGGCGATGAAGCTCTCGCCAATACCGCGCGCCAGAATGAAGGTGAGGCGGCCGCGCTCAACTTTCTTGTCCTGCCGCATCGCGCCAAGGATCGCATCGGGCGCGGCATCGAGGCCCGGAATGTCGCGCATCTCGGTCGGCAGGCCCACGGCGCGAAAATGGTTCTCGATCCGGATGACGTCCTGCCCGGGACAGAGGCCGAGCCTGCGCGAGAAACGAAAGGCTGAGACGATGCCGATCGCCACCGCCTCGCCATGAACGAGACGATCGCCGTCATAGTCGACGAGCCGTTCGAAGGCGTGGCCGAATGTATGGCCGAGATTGAGCAAGGCTCGCTGGCCCTGTTCGGTCTCGTCGGCGGCGACGACCGCCGCCTTGGCCGCACAACTCGTCGCAATGGCGTGGAGCCGCGCCGCTCCGCCCGCAAAGACGTCGCGCCAGCGGCCTTCGAGCCAATCGAAGAACTGACGATCGCCGATGAGGCCGTATTTGATCGTCTCGGCGTAGCCAGCGCGAAATTCGCGCGCGCTCAATGTATCAAGAACGCCGGTGTCGGCGAGAACCAGCGTCGGTTGATGGAAAGCGCCAATGAGGTTCTTGCCGTGCGGCGAATTGATCGCCGTCTTGCCGCCGACCGAGGAATCGACCTGGGCGAGCAAGGTCGTCGGCATTTGCACGAGCCTTACGCCGCGCCGGACCGTCGCCGCGCAAAAACCGGCAAGGTCGCCGATGACGCCGCCGCCCAGCGCGACGACAATATCGCGTCTTTCGATATGGGCAGCGAGGACTGCGTCGCAGACGCGCTCGAACTGGGGGTACGATTTCGACGCTTCGCCCGGCGGGACGATGATCGTCGTTATGCGCACGCCGGCGCCGGCGAGGCTTTTCTCTACAGCCTCGAGATGCAGCGCCGCGACTTGTTCGTCGGTGACGATCGCGCAATGGGCGCCTGGCGCCAACCGGCTGATGCGCTCGCCGGATTCCTCGATCAGCCCGTCGCCGATCACGATTTTGTACGCGCGCGATCCGAGCGCGACATCGATCTGGCGGCGCTCGCGTGGCGAGACCTTCTCCAACAGCGCCTCAGCGCGGACGGCCGTCGTGCGCGCCCCATCGTCGGCCTGCCCGACCAACCGTCGCGACAAAGCTACGACAATCGCGTCGACGACGGTTTCATGCGGCCCGTCGCGCGATTCGATGATCAGGTCGGCGAGGCCGTAGATCGGAGAGCGCTCGACAAGGAGCTGGCGCGCCGTCTCGTCGGGATCGGGGGTCTGCAGCAAGGGACGATTTGTTCGTTTGCGCAGCCGGCGCATCAGCACGTCGAAATCGGGCTTCAGCCAGATCGAAACGCCGCGCTCGGCGATGCGTTGACGGGTCTGCTCGTTCATGAAGGCGCCGCCGCCGGTGGCGAGCACTTTCTGGCCGTCGGCTATCAGCCGCGCCAGAACCTTGCGTTCGCCATCGCGGAAATAGGCTTCGCCGAAGCGATCGAAGATTTCCGGCACCGTCATTTGCGCGCCGGCCTCGATTTCGGCGTCAGCGTCGACAAAGGGCAGGCCAAGCTTGGCCGCCAGGCGTCGGCCGACCGACGTCTTGCCCGCTCCCATCATGCCGACAAGCACGATCGAGCGTCCGCCCAAGGCGGCGACCAGGCGGTCGCGGTCCAGCGGCGCCAGTTGTGTCATCCTCGCACCCAAATCCTCTGTCGGCGCAGCGCCCCGCCGGGCCGTCGCTGCGCCATTTTTTCGAAGTCCATACAACGTTATGAGGGGGATTGCGACTAGAGGTCGCGGCAGAGGCGACGGCTTGGCGCTCGGAAGCGGCCACAAAGTCCCGTCTTGCGCTTGCTCAAAGCTTTTGCGACGCTAGCATGACTTGTGCGGACCTTCCCGCCGCCAGGCGGTCCGGTCCTCGCCAAAAAATCGAGGAGGAGGACGTCATGGTCGGCCTGAATGGCTCGGGCGAAAGACGAATTGCGGGGCCGAGGCTCTTCGCCATCATCGGCCCCTTCCAAGGCGGCAAAACCACGCTTCTTGAGGCGATATTGGCGCGCGGCGGCGCCTCGGCCCGCCAGGGATCGGTACGCGACGGCACGAGCCTCGGCGACTCCAGCCCCGAGGCGCGCGCCCATGCGATGAGCGTCGAACCGAATGTCGCTCATATCGACTATATGGGCGATCGGATGACCTTCATCGATTGCCCCGGCTCGGTCGAATTCGTCCACGATATGCGCAACGTGCTGCCGGTGTGCGACGCGGCGATCGTCGTGTGCGAAGCGGACGCGCGCAAAACGCCTGCGCTGCAAGTGGTGTTGCGCGAGCTCGAGGAATTGGCGGTTCCGCGCGTTCTCTTTCTCAACAAGATCGATCTTGCCGCCGGCAGCGTGCGCGAGACGTTGGAGATGCTGCAGATCGCTTCGCGCACGCCGCTTCTGTTGCGCCAGATACCGATCTGGGAGAACGGCGTCGCGTCCGGCTTCATCGATCTCGCGCTCGAACGCGCCTTCGTCTATCGCGAGCATGCGCCTTCGACGGTGATCGAAATCCCCGACGGACATGCGCCTGACCAGAAGGAAGCTCGCTATTCGATGCTCGAGCGTCTCGCCGATTACGACGACGCGCTGATGGAGGAGCTGATCTCGGAAATCGAGCCGCCGCGCGATCGCGTCTTCGACGATCTCGCCAAGGAATTACGTGGCGGCCATGTCGTGCCGCTGCTGATCGGCTCGGCCGACCGCGGCCATGGCGTGACGCGGTTGCTCAAGGCTTTGCGCCACGAAGCGCCGGGCGTCGCCCAGACCCGCGAGCGTCTCGGCGTCGAGCCGCAAGGGCCGGCGCTCGCCCATGTCGCGCGCACCATCCATACCGCCCACGGCGGCAAACTCTCGCTGGCGCGGGTGCTGCGCGGCGCCTTCGCCGATGGAGCGACCGTGACGGCCTCGAGCGGCGCGGAAGAGCGCATCGCAGGGCTTGCCCGGCTGACGGGCCCGGCGAGCGCGAAGTTGTCGCGCGCCGAGGAAGGCGACACCGTGGCCTTTGCCCGGCTGGAGCGCATCGCGACCGGGGAGACCTTCACCGACGCTAAAAAACCGCTGAAACGCATCGTCGAAGTACCGGCGCCGTCGCCGACGCAGGTGCTCGCCCTGCGCGTCAGGGACCGCAAGGACGACGTGCGCCTCGCCGCGGCCCTCGCCAAGCTCGCCGAAGAGGATCCAGCGCTCATCTATCGGCATGATCAGGAATCTGGCGAGCTCAAGCTCTACGGCCAGGGCGAAATGCATTTGCGGGTGACGATCGAGCGCTTGGCCGCGCGTTTCGGCGTGGCGGTCGAGAGCGCGAAGCCTTCGATCGCTTATCGCGAGACCATTCGCGACGCGGTCTCCGCGCGCGGACGCCATAAGAAGCAGTCGGGCGGCCACGGCCAGTTCGGCGACGTTGCCATCGAAGTCAGGCCGCGCTCGCGCGGCGAGGGCTTCGCCTTCGAGGAGCGCGTCCATGGCGGCTCCGTGCCGCGGCAGTATTTTTCGTCGGTCGAGGCGGGGTCTCGCGACGCGATGACGCGTGGACCGCTGGGCTTTCCGGTGGTCGATGTCGCGGTCACTTTGACCGACGGCTCCTATCACACGGTCGATTCCTCCGACATGGCCTTCCGCGCGGCGGCGAAAATCGCCCTCGGCGAAGCCTTGCCAAAAGCGCGGCCGGTATTGCTCGAGCCTATCCTCGCCGTCTCCATCTTCGTGCCGTCCGACGCGATGGCGCGGGCGACCGCCTTGGTCAGCGCGAGGCGCGGCCAGATTCTCGGCTTCGAGCCGCGCACCGGCTGGCCGGGTTGGGACGTGCTGCGCGCGCAAATCCCCGAAGCGGAAATCGGCGATCTGATCGTCGAATTGCGTTCCGCGACCGCCGGCGTCGGCGCTTTCGAGACGAAATTCGATCACCTTGCCGAAATGTCGGGAAAGCCCGCCGAATTGGTGATCGCCGCGCGCCAGAAGGCGATGGCGCAGGGGTAGCAGCGGACAAGGGATGGCCGCCGCGACGTTGTCGCGCGCGGCCGTGGCGCGACTATACAGAAGTCGGTTCTTCGCCTATTCACTGCCCGGTCAAGAGGCCTAGCCGCGGCGGAGAAATCCCTCATGGACGATTTTCCCTACGCCAATCAGCGTCCTTTCCCGAACGATCGGCTGGTCACGGTGTTCGGCGGCTCAGGGTTCATCGGCCGCCATGTGGTCCGCGCGTTGGTCAAGCTCGGCTGGCGGGTGCGCGTCGCCGTGCGCCGGCCCGATCTGGCCAACTTCCTCCAGCCGATCGGCACGGTCGGCCAGATCAACGCGGTACAGGCGAACCTTCGCTATCCTCAATCCGTCGCGGCCGCGCTGATCGGCGCTGAAGCGGCGGTCAATGTCGTCGGCATTGGCGGCCAGCGCGGCGCGCAGACATTCGACGCCGTTCATGTCGAAGGCGCGCGCGCCATCGCCGAGGCCGCCGCGGCGGGCGGCGCCGGGCTCGTCCATATTTCGGGGATCGGCGCCGACGCGAATTCTTCTTCGCCCTATATCGCGAGCAAGGGCCTCGGCGAACTGGCGACGCGTGAAGCAGCGCCGGACGCGGTCATCCTGCGTCCGTCGACCGTATTCGGTCCCGAGGACAGGCTCCTCAACCGCTTCGGCGTGCTGGCCCGCTATTCGCCTCTGCTGCCGTTGTTCGGCGGCGGGATGACGAAATTGCAGCCCGTCTATGTCGGCGACGTCGCCGCGGCGGTCGGCCGCGCCCTCGATGGCGAAGCCACACTGGGCGCGACATACGAACTTGGCGGGCCGGAGCAGATGACGCTCCGCGAGTTGGTCGAGTTCGTCTGCCGCACGACCGAGCGGCGGCCAATTCTCCTCAACATTCCCTTTGGCCTGGCGTCGATGCTCGCCGGCGCGACCGAAGTCGCCGACCGGATTTCCTTTGGGCTCTTCCCAAAAGCGCTGGCGACGACGCGCGACGAGATCGCGCTTCTGCGCAGCGACAATGTCGTTTCTCCCGAGGCGACAGTCGCGGGATTGACCCTGGCGGGACTGGGCATCACGCCGGAAGGCGTCGAGGCGATCGCCCCGAGCTACCTCTATCGCTTCCGGCGCACCGGACAGTACGAGAACAGCCGGTTTGCTTGACGAGCGTTTGGGGTTGCGAACGCGCGCCGGCTACCGCCGCGCGCCCGTCGCCTCGGCCGACAATCGGCGGTGCAGCCGCGTCATGAACGCGGTCGCAAAGAGCGGCGTAAAGAGGTTGAGCAGCGGCACGGCGACGAAGCCCGCGATCAGCAATCCAGCGACAAAGACGTGCAGGCCGAACCGGCGGCGCATCGCGCGCGCGTCTTCGAACGAGCGATAGCGCATGGCGGCGAGTTCAAAATATTCGCGCCCCAAGAGATAGCCGTTGGCGGCGAGGAAGGCGAAGACATTGATCCCCGGAGCGAGAAGCAACGCCAGCGCGATCAAATTGACGAGGATCGACAGTCCTGCGAAGCGTAGTGCGTAAAGCGCCGACGTGCCGGGAGGTACAGGACGGCCGGGCGGGCCCGCGGGGTTGATATCGCGCTCGACGATGAGCGCGATATCGTCGAGGAACAAGCCGGCGGTCAGCGAGGTGATCGGCGCGATCAGAAAGGCGAGGCCGACGAAGAGACCCAATCCGGCGAGGATGGCGATCGTCGTCGACAGCCAGGGCGGCCCGAAGCCGATGAACGACGCGAGCAGCCGGTCGACCCCAAACCAGACGATGATCAGCAAGCCGATGGTCAAGGCGAGCGACTTGAGCAAAGTCGCGCGAAACGGCGGCGTGAAGATTTGCACGAACGCGTCGAGTGCGTCTTGGATCATGGCGCCATCACAACAAGTCGAGAGCGATGCGTTTCACGCCGCGCGGCGCTTGCGCCAGACGAAAGCGGAGCTGACCGCATAATTCCAGACGACGCCGACGAGCGCGCCGGAAAAACCGGCGACCCACCAGATCTGCTGGCGTCTGTATAGCCACGAGGCGATGTCGATATTGGCGACTGCGCCGACGGAGCAAACAAGGGCGAAGAGCAAGAGGCCGAGAAGTTTGCGCCAGCCGCGAAAGCGGTTCTCGCGATAGGTGACTTCGTTGTTGATCAGGAAATTGCTGGTCATCGCCGCCAAGGTCGCGATCAATTGCTCGACGCCGAAACTCGATGCGTCATAGAGCCCGACTAAAACCTTCAGTACGCTGAGATGCACGACAAGTCCGAAGGCGCCGACGGTTGCAAAAAGCGCGAAGCGGATCGGCAGGATTCCGGCCGTCGCGTGATGAGCGATGAGGCCGAGGAAATCGAGTCCGACCACGGCCGAAAGTTTCGATTCGCCGGCTTGCCGCTTGCGGAAGACGTAAGGTACCTCGACGATCTTGATTCCCGGCGGCGCGCAAAGAAGTATATCGGCGAGGATTTTGAAGCCGTCGGGCGACAAGCGCGGCGCGATCGCGCCGACGATGGCCCGGCGGATCATGAAGAAGCCGCTCATCGGATCGGTGACCGTCAAGCCGGACATTCGTTTGAAGACTTCGGCGCCGGCGTCGCTTAGCATTTGACGCGCCGGCGAAAGACCGCGCTCGGTCGCCTCGTCGGTGACGCGAACGCCGATGGCGAGATCGGCGCCGTCGGCGAGGCTTTGGTACAGGCGCGGCAGGATCGATTCGTCATGCTGCAAATCGGCGTCGATCACGGCGACGAAATCGGCGCTGGAGGAGAGAATGCCTTCGATCACCGCGCCGGCGAGCCCGAGGCGATTGACCCGTCGAAGGCAGCGGATGCGCGGATCGCTGGCGGCGAGCCCGAAGGCGACATTTGCGGTGCCGTCCGGCGAATCGTCGTCGACGATGATCAACTCCCAGTCGAGATCGGCGAGGACTTTCTTCAAGCGCCCGAAGAGGATCG
>DASZFX010000378.1:0-3720 GCA_035939375.1 Roseiarcus sp. | reverse complement strand
TCGCGAGGCGCTGTAAGGTGCCGGCGCTTCAAATCCCCCTCAGGACTGTCTCATGCCGAATATGCAGCGTTACAATGGTCGCGGCGTCATCGTCACCGGCGGCGCTTCGGGCATCGGCCTCAAGACCGCCGAGCGCCTCGCCAGTGAAGGCGCCGCAATCGCGCTTTGGGACGCCGATCAGGCCAAGCTGGAGGCGGCCAAGGCGGCGCTCGGCGCGAAGACTTATATCGTCCGGCTGGACGTGGCCGATCCCGGCGCGGTCGAGCGCGCCGCCGCCACGACACATGAGGCGCTCGGCCGCATCGACGCGCTCGTCTGCTCGGCGGGCGTCGCGGGCAAGAATGCGCTGGTCGTCGACTATCCGGTCGAGGAATGGAAGCGCGTGTTCGACATAAATCTCAACGGCCTTTTCTACTGCAACCGCTTCGTCGCGCCCTATATGACGAAGCGCGGCTATGGCCGCATCGTCAATGTCGCCTCGATCGCCGGCAAGGAGGGCAATCCGACCGCCTCCGCTTATTCGGCGTCCAAGGCGGCGGTGATCGGCCTCACCAAATCGCTCGGAAAAGAGCTCGCCAAGACGGGCGTCACCGTCAATTGCATCACGCCGGCGACCGTCGAGACGCCGATCCTGGCGCAGGTCAGCCAGGCCCATATCGACTATATGCGTTCGAAAATTCCGATGGAGCGCTTCGGCACGGTCGAGGAAATCGCCGCCATTATCGCCTGGCTCGCCAGCGAAGAATGTTCGTTCACCACGGGCGCGGTCTTCGATGTGTCGGGCGGGCGGGCGACGTATTGAGGCGAGATATTCTCATCGACATAGCGAGCGCGCGGCTCAGGTTTTTTGGTTGGCATGCCTTTGCTTCGCAAAGAACGGCCTTTGACCTGCTTTCGTCGGCAAAGACCATGACAGCCCATGGTCGCGTCGGACCGATGTGGCCGCTGTCCTCGATATAGTACCTTAAGCGGGCCGCGCTTCGCCGATCATCGCGGCGACCGCGATCGCCGTAAGGTCCGCGCCCATCGCGGCGATAATCTGAACGCCGCGCGGCATTTTGTCCGGACCGAGGCCGACAGGCGCGGCGGCGGCCGGCAGGCCTGCTCCGCTCGCCAGCGAGGACCATAGGAGAAAGTCGAGATAGGGACGCTGCGTCCCGTCGACGATCAGCTTGCGCTTATGGACGTCGGGCGTGAAGTCGTGACGGATCGGGCCAACCGGCGCCGGCGGGCAGAGCACGACGTCATAGCGCTCGAAGAAGCGCGCCCAATGGGCTTGCAGCTTTCGCCGCCTCAATTCGAGGTCGCGGTACTCGCCGGGCGAGATGCGCACGCCACGCGCCTGCAGCGCCTGGTGCGAAAGGTCGCCGCGCCGATAGCGCGAGGCGGTCGCCGCGATCTTGTCGCGCAACGCCCCCGGCAGGCCCCAGCCGAGGACCGCATGATTGTAGAGCGCGAAGACTTCGAAGGCTTCGCTCAATTGCAAACTGGGCCGCGCGGCTTCTTCGACGATCGCGCCCGTCGCCGCCAAACGCCGCGCCGCCTCCTCGACCTTTTCGCGTACGCTCGCGTCGGCGGGCGCGAAAGGATCGCTTGCCCAAAGCGCAACGCGCAGGCCTCTGGCGCTCGTCTGGGGGGCGGGGGCGAGCGGGCTCGCCCGCGTAGCGTGGCGTGGGCCGGCGATGATCTCCAGCATCAGCTTGAGATCGTCGGCGGAACGGGCGAGCGGTCCGGCGACAAGACAATCGGCGTCGCGCTCGGTCCGCTTCGCCGGGGGAGGCGGGGTGTGGCCATAAGTGGTGGCCAAACCCCAGGTCGGCTTGAGTCCGTAGAGGCCGCAGGCATGCGCCGGCCAGCGGATCGAACCGCCGAGGTCGGAAGCCAGCTCCAGGGCCGACATGCCGCTCGCCAGCGCCGCCGCCGACCCGCCCGACGAGCCGCCTGGGGACAAGGCGGGATCAAGGGGATGATTGGTCACGCCGTGGATCGGGTTGAAGCATTGAAAATCGGCGGCGAAAACCGGCACATTGGTCTTGCCGAGGATGATCGCGCCGGCGGCGCGAAGGCGCGCCGCGACCGGGGCGTCGGCTTCAGGTCGCCGGTCTTTGAAGACGGGCGCTCCGGCGCTGGCGGTGAAGCCGACGACGTCGAAAACGTCCTTGATTCCGATCGGCAGGCCTTCGAGAGGACGCGCTTCCCCTTTCGCCAGGCGCTCGTCGGCGCCTGCGGCCGCGGCGTGCGCGCCCGCTTCGTCCAAAGCGCAGAAGGCGTTGACTTCGGGATTACGCGCCGCGATGCGCGCCAATGCCGCATCGACCAACTCGCGGCTCGACAGCTCCCGCGCGCGCAGCTTTTTGAGAAGAATCGTCGCGGGCTGGAGAAGAAGATCGGTCATGAAGGGTCCAGGCGGGACGGGCAAGCTCGCCCGCAGCCATACAAAAATCAACTTATGCGCGATTGGACGCGCGGCGCGCGCATTGCTATTGGCGGCTTAAAGGTCATCGAGAAAAAGGCAGCCATGCCGATCGCCGCAATCCTCTTCGACAAAGACGGGACCCTGATCGATTTCGACGGGACCTGGGGCCCGGCGACCTACGCGGTCATGCGCGCCCTCGCCAAAGGCGACGAAGCGGCCATGGCCCGGCAAGCGGCGGCCTTGCATTTCTCGCTGGAGACGCGCCGTTTCCTCATGACCTCGCCGCTCATCGCCGGCTCGTCGGCGAGCTATGGCTCCCTCTGGGGCGAGGCGCTGGGGCGAAGCGATCTCGACGCCCTGAGGCGAGAGATCGACGAACTCACCGCCGTCGAGTCGTTGAAGGCGCTGACGCCGATCGGCAGGCCGAGCGACGTCCTCACATCGCTGAAAGCGCGCGGCCTGCGGCTTGGACTCGCGACCAACGATTCCGAGGTCAGCGCGCGCCGCCAGGTCGCAGCGCTCGGCCTCGGCGATCACCTCGACTTCATCGCCGGCTATGATTCCGGTCACGGCGGCAAGCCGGCGCCTGGCATGGCTCTCGCCTTTGCGCGCCAGATCGGCGTTTCGACCGCTGAAATCGCCATGGTCGGCGATACGCTGCATGATTTGCGCGCCGCGCGCGCCGCCGGAGCGCTCGCGGTGGCGGTGCTGACCGGCCCGGCGGAGATCGAAGACCTCGCCAACGAGGCCGATCATGTGCTTGACGATATCGGCGGGCTCGTCGACCTCGTGGACAGGCTGGCCTCGACTGCGATCTCGGCCGCAGCGACCGTCTAGAGCATCGGATTCGCAATTTTGAATCGCAGAGGCTCTCTGGAAACAACCGCCAACGCCACGGGCCGCCATTATTTGGAACAGTGAGGGCGCGCTTTGCGCGCCGCCGAAGGCGGCTAAAGCCCTTGACAGACCTTTCGGTCGGCGCACAGGAGCCCCTGTTCCAAATAATGGCGGCTTGCGCCTCCCGCCTCCCGCCGCCCGCCAGGTGAGTTCATTTGGGGGTCCGATGCTCTAGAGAGACCGCCGCGCCCAAGCGACGCGGCGTACCCTAGTCAGACGCGGCGAGTCACTTTCGCTCGGCAAGAGGCAGCAGCCTCGCCCTGGCCGCGTACGTACACTCAAACGCCGATGAAGCGCGACGCGCCGACGCAACGCTCGCCTCACCCGCCCGTCCGCGCCCGAACCAGATCGCGCGTCTCGATCAGGAGTTGGTCGAGCGAGGTGAGCTTGCCTGCCGGCAGGCGGCC
>DASZFX010000377.1:0-6436 GCA_035939375.1 Roseiarcus sp. | reverse complement strand
GTCATCGAACGACGGCGAGCGACTGGATCGATTTCCAGGTCAAGGACAACGGCATCGGCATTTCCAAGGCGAATATGGAGAGGCTGTTTCAGAATTTCGGGCAAGCGTCGCCGGAGACATCGAAGAAATACGGCGGCACCGGCCTCGGCCTGGCGATCAGCCGTCAATATTGCGCATTGATGGGCGGCGGCATCACGGTGACCAGCGAGGTCGGGCGCGGCTCCTGCTTCAGCGTGCGCATTCTCGCCAACTGCGCCGACGAGCGCGCCGCCGCTGGCGCAGCCAGCGATAATTCCGCGTCCGTCGCGACGCCAGCTTTCGCCTTGTGAGGCTTTTCAATATGTCGTTTTCCCCTCTCGCAGTCGCGCCCGCGGCCGACGAACCGGCAGCCGACCTCTCGGCCACGCCGCCGCGCCTGCTGATCGTCGACGACGTCGCCGACAATCGCATCGTGCTTGCGCGCCGCTTTCAACGGCGCAATTTCGAGATCACGGAGGCCGATTGCGGTCATGCGGCGCTCGACTTGATCGAGCGGCGCAGCTTCGACGCCGTGCTGCTCGACATCATGATGCCGGACATCACCGGCATCGAAGCCTTGCGCAGGATCCGGCAGAAATACACACAGTCCAAACTGCCGGTCATCATGGTGACCGCCAACAGTCGCAGCGACGACATCGTCCAGGCGCTGGAGTTTGGCGCAAACGACTACGTGACCAAGCCAGTCGACTTCGCCGTCGCGCTGGCGCGCGTCAACACGCAGGTCGAGCGCAAACGCGCAAGCGACGCGCTCGAAGTGATGAACGCCGAGCTCCATCGCACCAACCTCAACCTCGAAGGGCGCGTCAACGAACGCACCGCAAGGCTCAGCGAAGCCAATCGCCAACTGCAAGAAGAGATCGCGCATCGCCAGAAGTCGGACGCGCGTTCGCACTATCTCGCCTATCACGACGCGCTCACCGGGCTGGCCAATCGCGTACTTTTTCGCGAGGACCTCGAGCGGGCGCTGGAGGAGGCGCAGACCTCGCGCTCCTCCCTCGCCGTTCTCTTCATCGATCTCGACGGATTCAAGAGCGTCAATGACACGCTGGGTCATTCCGTCGGCGATGGTCTCTTGAAGATGCTAGGCGAGCGATTGCGCAGCGCCCTCACCACGAGCGCGCGGATCGCGCGCCTCGGCGGCGACGAGTTCGGGGTCCTGCTGACGACGGGCCAACAACCCCAAGCGGGCGTCGCCCTCGCCCAAAAAATCGTCAATCTCGTCTCCGCGCCATGCCGGGTCGACAATCAGAACATCACTGTGGGCGCCAGCATCGGCATCGCCGTCAGCGAACGGGGCTTGGAGAATCCGGAATATCTCCTCAAGAGCGCCGATCTCGCCATGTATCGCGCCAAGGCGGACGGACGCGGCACTTATCGACTCTTCGACCCTGAAATGGATGCGACGGCCCAAGCGCGTCGCCGCCTCGAAATTGATCTTCGCAACGCTCTCGGTCGTGGCGAGTTCGAGGTCTATTACCAACCGCTTGTGGCGCTGGAGACGAGGCGGGTCAGCAGCTTCGAGGCGCTGGCGCGCTGGCGCCATCCAGAGCGCGGCCCGATCGAGCCGGCCGAATTCATCCCCGTGGCGGAGGACACCGGGCTCATCCTGCAACTTGGCGAATGGGTGCTGCGCCAGGCCTGCATGCAGGCGATGACTTGGCCCTCCCATCTCACGGTCGCAGTCAATCTCTCGCCGGTCGAGTTCCAACGCGGCAACGTCGTCAACGCGGTGATCGGCGCGCTCGCCGCCTCAGGGCTGCCGGCGGAGCGCTTGGAAATCGAGATCACCGAATCGGTCCTGCTTGAGAAGACGACCAGGAGCGTCACGACCCTGAAACGCCTCCGCGACATCGGCGTGCGCATCTCCATGGACGACTTCGGCACCGGCTTTTCCAGCTTGAGCTACTTGCGCAGTTATCCCTTCGACAAGATCAAGGTCGACCGCTCCTTCGTACGCGACCTGTCGAAGGACGACCGCAGCCGCACCATCGTCAGCGCCATTGCCGGTCTTGGCATGCGATTCGGCATGCGCACGACGGCGGAAGGCGTCGAGACCGAAGAGCAGCTCGAATGGCTGCGGAGCGAGGGTTGCGACGAGGTGCAAGGCCGGCTCTTCAGCATGCCGGTTCCGGCCCAGGAGGTGCTTCCCCTCCTCGCTAGGCTCACCGCAGCGCCGGACGATGCGACCGGCTAGCGCGGCGCATCGATGAACAAAGTCGCCGGTTGCTCAAGATAGGCCTTGATCGCCTGAACGAAGGACGCCGCGTCCCAACCGTCGACAATGCGGTGATCGAAGGACGACGATAGGTTCATCATCTTGCGCACGACGACCTGGCCACGATGGACGACCGGGCGCTCCACGATCTTGTTGACGCCGATGATCGCAACCTCTGGCGAATTGATCACCGGCGTCGAGACGATCCCGCCGAGCGAGCCAAGGCTGGATATCGTTATGGTGGAGCCGATGAGCTCGTCCCGCGCAGCTTTGCCCTCTCTCGCGCGTCCCGCCAGACGGGCGACCTCCTTGGCGCTCTCCCATAGATCCAGCGTCTCGGCATGGCGCAGAACCGGAACCATGAGCCCGGCAGGCGTTTGCGTCGCAACGCCCATATGGACCGCGCGATGACGTCGCAGGATCCCGGCCGCATCATCGAATAGGGCGTTGCATTGCGGATGGAGCGCGACCGCCTTGACGATGGCGCGGATAAGAAACGGCAGAAGCGTCAGCTTGCGGCCCTCGGCCGAACGCTCGCCGTTCAGATGCTCGCGCAAATCCTCCAGTGCGGAGACGTCGACCTCCTCAACATAGGTTATGTGCGGTATACGGCGCTTGGCGTCCTGCAAACGTTCCGCGATCGCGCGGCGCAGGCCGATGATCTTGATCTCCTCGACAGCGTCCTCGCGGGGACGTTCCGTCTGAACGGACGCCGTCCTGCCTGAAGCGACGAAGGTCTCCAAATCCTCGCGCAAGACTCGTCCGCCCGGCCCGCTCGCCGGCACGTCGGCCAGCGCGACGCCAAGCTCCCCGGCGCGCCGACGCACGGCCGGCGAGGCGGTCGGCTGGTCGCGCGAACTTCCGACCGCGGGCGATGGCGGCCGGCCCCTCGCCGGCGTCGCCGCGACGGCGGCATCGGCCTTCGCCGCGGATGCCGCGGTTGCAGGAGTCGGAGCCTCGTCGTACGGCGCGCTCGGCACATCGAAAATAGCCAGTTCCGACCCGACCGCCCTGACCTCGCCCGGCTCGCCGTGAAGCTCGATGATAGTGCCGCCGACCGGCGAGGGTATCTCCATCGTCGCCTTGTCGGTCATCATATCGACCAGCGGCTGATCCTCGCGCACGATATCGCCCGTCGCGACATGCCATTGCACGATTTCCGCCTTGGTCGTGCCTTCGCCGAGGTCCGGCAGTTTGAAGACGTATTTCACCATGCCTTGGCGTCCATCGCTTTGACCAGCGCGGCGCCGATGCGCTTCGGCCCCGGGAAATAGTCCCATTCGAAAGCATAAGGATAAGGCGTGTCCCAGCCGGCGACGCGGCCGATAGGCGCTTCGAGGTGGAAGAAACAATGTTGCTGGACGAGCGCCGCCAACTCGGCGCCATAGCCGCATGTCAAGGTCGCCTCATGGACAATCACGCAGCGGCCGGTCTTCTTGACCGAAGCGGCGACCGTATCGATATCGAGCGGGATCAATGTGCGCAGATCGATCACTTCAGCGTCGACGCCGCTGTCGGCCGCCGCGGCCATCGCCACATGCACCATCGTACCAAAGGCCAGCACGGTGACCGCATTTCCAGGCCGCGCGATTTTCGCCTTGCCGAGCGGCACCCGATAGTGACCGTCGGGCACTTCGCTATGCGGATGGCCGTCCCAGCTCGCCGCCGGCCGATCGTGATGGCCGTCAAAGGGTCCTGCATAGAGGCGCTTGGGCTCGAGAAAAATGATCGGATCGTCAGCCTCGATCGAGGAGATCAACAGGCCCTTGGCGTCATAGGGATTGGAGGGGATGACCGTCTTCAGCCCGCAGACATGCGTGAACAGGGCCTCCGGGCTCTGGCTGTGGGTTTGGCCGCCGAATATGCCGCCGCCATAGGGCGTGCGGACCGTGAGCGGCGCCCAGAATTCGCCAGCCGAACGATAGCGCAGCCGCGCGGCTTCGGAGGCGAGTTGATCGAAGGCGGGGTACGAATAGTCGGCGAATTGGATTTCGACCACGGGCCGCAGGCCATAGACGCCCATGCCGATCGCGGCGCCGACAATGCCGCCTTCGCTCAAGGGCGTATCGAGCACCCGGCCCGGTCCGTATTTCTTCTGCAGCCCTTCGGTGCAACGAAAGACGCCGCCGAAATAGCCGATGTCCTCGCCCATGAGAAGGACGTTGTCGTCACGCGCGAGCATCACATCCATCGCCGAATTCAGCGCCTGGGCGAGAGTCATCGCGGTCATCGGCCGCCCTCGAATTCCTCGCGTTGGCGTTTGAGATGCGGCGGCATCTCCTTGTAGACGTCCTCGAACATCGTCTCTGGGCGGTGCTGGGCGCCCTTGCCGAGCACGCCGAGCGTCTCGGCTTTCTTGACTGCGCCCTGCACTTCATCCTCGACCTCGGCGGCGAGCTGAACCTGCCGCGCCTCGGTCCAATCGCCGCGGGCGATGAGATGTTGCTTCGTGCGCACGATTGGATCGCCGAGCGGCCAATGCTCCCATTCGTCGGCGGGACGGTAGCGGGTCGGATCATCGCTGGTCGAATGGGCGGCGGCGCGATAGGTGACGAGTTCGATGACAGTTGCGCCGAGATTGGCCCGCGCCCGCTCGGCCGCCCATCGCGTCACCGCGACAACGGCGAGAATGTCGTTGCCGTCGACGCGAAGACCCGGCAGGCCGTAGCCGATCGCGCGCGCCGCGAAGGTGGCGTTTTCGCCGCCCGCGAAGCCTTGAAAGGTCGAGATCGCCCATTGATTGTTGACGACGTTGAGGATGACCGGGGCGCGATAGACCGCTGCGAAGGTCAGCGCGTAGTGAAAATCGCCTTCCGCGGTCGCGCCGTCGCCGATCCAGCCCGCGGCGATGCGGTGATCGCCCTTGTAGGCTGAGGCCATAGCCCAGCCGACGGCCTGGATGAATTGCGTTGCGAGATTGCCTGATATGGTGAAGAAGCCTTCCTGCGGCACGGAATAAAGGACAGGCAATTGTCGCCCTTTCATCCGGTCGCCAGCATTGGCGAAGACCTGACAGGCCATGTCGTAGAGGGACCAGTCGCGGGCGATGAGAAGGCCCGGCTGGCGATAGGTGGGGAACATCATGTCGCCCGCCGCCAGCGCCAAGGATTGACCGACGCCGATCGCCTCTTCGCCGGTGCATTTGATGTAAAACGATGTCTTGCCCTGGCGTTGGGCGCGCAGCATGCGGTCATCGTAGGACCGGGTCGTCATCATGAAGCGCAGGGCGCGGCGCAAGTCCGTGGCGGAAAGGCCGGGGTCCCAAGGGCCAACGGCGCGGCCCTCATCGTCGAGGACCCGGATGACGCCGTCGGCAAGGTCGCGAATATCGTGCGGCGCGACGTCGATCGGCGGGCGCGGGATTTCGCCGGGCTTGGAGATGCGCAGCCCGCCGAAATCCGGCTTTTGGCCGGGCCGGAACTTCGGCTCTGGGATGTGCAAGCTGAGCGCCGGCCGCCCCGGTTGATCGCTTGGCGCCGAGTGAGCCTGCGTCACGCTTTTTTCCTCCGCTGGTCGCTTCTCTTTCCGCCGCCGGCAAGCCTAAACGGGAACCCGCGCGCCGTCGATTCCTGGTCGCCCCGCCGCCGCCGGCCGGAACCGACGGGCGGCCCGGTTGCGCCGCGCGAGGCGCTCGGCCACTCTATCGCTCGATCGTGGCGCCCTGTTGTTTAAGGGCGAAGCGCAGCGGACAGGCGTTCGCGCCGGAATCGCAAGAGGGAATTTCGGCAAATGACTGCCGCCGTCGAACGGGACAAAAGCGCCGCGACCGGAAGGCTCGCCGGTTTCCTCGCCGCTATCGGCGACGTTCCGACCGTCACGGATATTCAGGTTGTGCGGCGCCGCTCGCGCGACTTCTTCTGGTACAGCCCGATCCTCAATTCCGAATTGCACGGCAAGTCGGCCGAAGTCGTTGTCGCGCCGCGCCATGAAGCCGATGTCGTCGCCGTCGCCCGCGCCGCGGCGCGTCACGGCGTGGCGCTGACGCCGCGCGGCGGCGGCACTGGCAATTACGGCCAGGCTGTCCCGCTGCAAGGCGGCGCGCTCGTCGATTTCTCGAGCATGACGCATATCCTCTGGAGCCGGCCGGGGGTCTTAAGGGTGCAAGCCGGCGCGAAGATGGGCGCGCTCGACGAAGCCCTCGCGCAGTCCGGCTGGGAGCTGCGCATGCATCCCTCGACCAAG
>DASZFX010000376.1:0-5934 GCA_035939375.1 Roseiarcus sp. | reverse complement strand
TCGATGACGCGCCAGCGCCCGGCGACCATCACGCGGTCTGCGCGATGCGCGCCGCAGAGAACGAGGGCGGCGAGCGGATCGTGCGCGCCTGAAAAGCGCGGCTCGTCGAGCGTGAACATCGCAATGTCCGCCTCGAGCCCGATCGCGAGGCGGCCGATATCCGAACGGCCAAGGCAGCGCGCCGAGCCTTCGCTCGCCCAGCGCAGCACGTCGCGATGCGTCACTGCCGAAGCGCCGTAGCGCAGCCGGCCGATCATCAAGGCGTGGCGCAGCGCCTCCATCATGTTGGAGGAATCGTT
The DNA here is from genome assembly GCA_035939375.1 of Roseiarcus sp. Taxonomy (GTDB): domain Bacteria; phylum Pseudomonadota; class Alphaproteobacteria; order Rhizobiales; family Beijerinckiaceae; genus Roseiarcus. The sequence continues at coordinate 5,635 of DASZFX010000376.1, read as the reverse complement.
CGAAGCCGAGCCATCGACGCCAAGGCCGACCGGCGAGCCGGCGGCGTCCAGTTCCTTGGTCGGGCAAATGCCGGAGGCAAGAACCATATTCGAGGCCGCGCAGTGACAGACGCCGACCCCCGCCTTACCGAGCCGTTCGATTTCTTGGGCATTGAAATGAATCCCATGGGCGAGCCAAACGCGCGGGCTCATCCAGCCCGTCTCCTCGAGGAGTTCGAGCGGACGCACGCCGTACATGTCGAGGCAGAAGCGCTCCTCGTCCTCCGTCTCGCAGAGATGCGTGTGCATCTGGCAATCGTACCTTTCGGCGAGACGCGCGGTTTCGTTCATCAATCGCTTGGTGATCGAAAAGGGCGAGCAAGGAGCGAGCGCGATGCGGATGTCGGCGCCGGGTTTTGGATCATGGAAGAGCTTGAGCACGCGCTCGCTGTCGGCGAGGATTTCATCCTCGCTCTGCACGACTTCGTCCGGCGGCAGGCCGCCGTCCTTCTTGGCGCGGTTCATCGAGCCGCGCGTCACCGTCATGCGCAGACCGAGCGCGCGCGCCTCCTCGACTTCGATATCGATGGCGTTCTCGAGGCCGCGCGGGAAGAGGTAGTGATGATCGGCGGCGGCCGTGCAGCCGGACAGCGTCAGCTCGGTCAAAGCAAGCCGCACCGCGATGCGCAAATGCTCCGGCTTCAGCCGCGCCCAGATCGGATAGAGCGCCGTCAGCCAAGGGAACAATTCCCTGTTGATCGCCTTCGGGTGCGCGCGGGTCAGCGTCTGGTAGAAATGATGATGGGCGTTGACGAGGCCCGGCAGCACGACATGACGCGAAGCCTCGAACGTCTCATCGACCTCTGAGGCTGGCGCGCCGCCTTTGCCGACGAGCGCGATGATCCGCGTCCCTTCGATGATGAGCCCCCGCTCCGCGCCTTCGGCGAAGATCGCAAGCGGGTCCTTGATCCAAAGGCGCATGGGACTGTTCTCGTACAGCGCGTCGGAGCCTCTAGAATAGCCCGCTTTGCTGATCCGGCAAACGCTGGTCGCGTTGAAGGACGGGCGCCCGCGTCACGCGGCCGCGGCGCCGGGCGCTTCGTCCTCATCAGCGCCGTCAAATTTACACGACTTCAGATCATTGAGTGTGGCCGTCCGCTTGCGAGGGCGACTTCAACTTCCAACTCACGGGGCGCTCCCTCAGGTCTTCGCATGCATCTCCCAGGCGGCATGGGTGACGCCGTGCTGCTTCTCAAGATGAGTCGTCACCGCGTCGAGCTCCTCCGGGATCACGGACGTGCTCACCAGCGTCGCAACGACATCGACCGATTCGTCCGCGCCGTCGAACGTGTCGACCGAGGCGACCGGATATTTGGCGCGTTCGAGATGATCGACAAGCAATTCTCTTGCATCGGCCGCCGATTCCGCGGTGGCGGTGAGCCTGACTTCATAGGTCGCTTCCGACGAATGCTCATCGAGCGGGATGCGGTTGATCGCGTTGACGATCGGGCGGAGCAGCGTATTGCCGGCGATGACGAAGGCGGTGAGAAGAACCGCTTCGGCGATGAGGCCGGCGCCCGCGCAGGCGCCGACCGCGGCCGAGCACCAAAGCGTGGCGGCCGTGTTGAGGCCGCGAACGTTGAGGCCCTCCTTCATGATCGCGCCGGCGCCGAGGAAGCCGATCCCAGAGACGACATAGGCGACGACCCGGACCGCCCCGTCCGCGCCGGTCAGTCGAGTGGCGAGATCGACGAAGGACGCCGCCCCGACCGCGACCAGAACATTGGTGCGCAGCCCCGCCGACCGCTGGCGATACTGCCGCTCCGCGCCGATCAATGTTCCAAGCACGAAGGCCGCGGCAAGGCAAAAGGCGGCGTTGACAAGCGCAAGGGCGTTGAAAGTATCGATGAAGCGCATGGGCGCCTCCAGAAGAGTTCTCGCCTGTGAAAACCTGATGACGTCGGCGCCAGGGCGCTCGCCATGATCGAGGGCGCCGCGGCGATCGCCGCAACGCCCCGCTGATCAATCCGCGCCGCCGCCCATGCGAGGCTAGCCGCTCCCGCCAACGGCCAGCGCGACGATCCGGAACAGCACGAGCGCCACGGCGAGGACGAGATAAACGCGCAGGACGCCCATCCATGTCTTGGCCGCAAGCGACAGCTTTGCCGGCGCGAGTTCATCGAGCGGCGGCATGCGCCAGCTGTTGCGCGATGCGATCGTCGCAACGGCCGCGTCGTCGACCTCTGCGCGGTTGGCGGCGCGCTCGCCGCCCCCGCCGAGCGCCATGACGACCAGCGCGATGATCACGGCGGCGCCGGCGCCTCCGGCTAGGATGCCGAGGATCGTTTGGTCGTTCGTCGACTCCGGGAACAACACCGAAGCGGTCAGAACGATCGACAGAATCACCAGCGCGGCGATGACGACGCTCGTGAAATAGTTCAGCCAGCGCGGGTTCACCCAGGGCCCGAGAACCGGCTTGTCGTTACAGAGCAGCAACAGGAACACCGTCGCGCTCGGCAGGAGGACGCCGGCCAGCGCCTGCACGGCCAACGTCAGAAGCCCAAGCGGCGAGCCCGGGATAAGAACGACGGCGGCGGAGATGGCGACCAGCAGGAAATAGACGCCATAGAAGCTCTTCGCATCCGCGACTTTCCGGTGGAGGGAGTGGCGCGCCGAAAACACATCGCCGATCGCATAGGCCGTCGACAGGGACACCGCCGCGGCGCCGATGAGGGCCGCGTCGATCAGGGCGATGGCGAACATGACGCCGGCTGTCTTGCCGACATATTTATCGATGCCGGCCGCGATCGCGCCCGCGTCGATGAAATTGCCGGCCTCGGCCTCGCCCGCGAAAGTCGCGGCCGTGAAGCCCATGATCGCGGCCGCGCCGAGGATGACGAGGGCGATGCCGATCCACAGGTCGAGGCGTTCATAGCGGATGAAACGCGGGGTGATGCGCTTGTCGATCACATAGCTCTGCTGGAAGAAAAGCTGCCAGGGCGCGACCGTGGTGCCGACGATGCCGATAATGAGCAGCATGACGTCGCTCAGCTTGCCGTCTTTCGGCAATTGCGGGACGAGGAAATCATGGGCGACCTCGGCGGCCGGCGGATGAACCATGAAATAGATTGGAACGAGCAGGAGGCTCGCAAAGACAAGGACCATCGCAAAGCGCTCGAAGCGACGGAAATCGCCCGTGCTGACCGCGATCATGATCAGCGCGGCGGCGACGATGACGCCAGTGGCCTTGTCCAGCCCGAGATAATTGAGCGCGAGCGAAATTCCGATGAACTCGGTGACGATCGTCAGGGCGTTGAGCAGGAACAGATCGATGACGCTGAACGCGCCCCAAAACTTGCCGAAGCGCTCGAAGATGAGGCGCGCATGACCGACGCCGGTCACCGCGCCGAGGCGCAGCACCATCTCCTGGTTGACGTAGAGAACCGGGATCAGCAGCGCCAGCGTCCATAGCAGCGTCGTGCCGTAATTCTGGCCGGCCTGGCCGTAGGTCGCGAAAGCGCCGGCGTCGTTGTCGCCCACCATGACGATGAGGCCAGGACCGACAATGGCGAGAAGCGTGGTGAACCGATGCTTCCAGGTCGTGCGCGGAGCGACGTCGCCGTGAAGGATGGTTCCGAAGGCGCCGTGGATATGGCCGATATGCGCCTCCTCGAGCACGGCGGCTTCGAGAGGCGCGGGTACTTTCACATTCATCGTCATGGTTCGTCTCCTTCGCCGCGCCGCGCGCGGGGAGGGACGAACCGACGATCAGTCGGCGAGACCCTGGCCCGATGAGCGATGAGCAGCTTGAATTGGAATTTCGATCAAGGGAACACCCGCCAGACCGGAACGGAGCCCGTCGGCAGGCCTACTAGGGCCGTCGCTCAAATTGGTCTCCTCTCATGTCGCCCCGACCGAAGCGGCGCAGATCTCACGCGGGCGGTCGCCGACGATTTGCCTTCACCAAAGGTTCGCGGCCAAAGCGATCAGCGCGAACTGGACTATCAAACGTCCAATTCGTTGATTTTGCCTGAAAGTCAAGAAGCCGCAAGAAAATTTCGATGCGCCGCTCGGCGAATATTGTCAACGAAAAAAGCGGGCGAAGCGAAGGCAGGCAAGCATCGCCCATCCGGGCAGCTACCGCCGCCGCCCGAACGCTCGCGCCGCCGCCTTAAACGCTCGTCGACAGCCCGCCGTCGACATAGAGCACATGGCCGTTGACATAGGACGCCGCCTCGGAGGCGAGGAAGATCGCGGCCCCGATGAGTTCGTCGGGCTCCGCCCAGCGGCCCGCCGGCGTGCGCGCCGAGACCCAGGCCGAGAATTTTTCATCGTCCATCAAGGCCTGGTTCAAGGGCGTGCGGATATAGCCGGGCGCAATGGCGTTGATTTGCATGTTGTGCTTGGCCCATTCGGCGGAAAGGCCGCGCGTCATCTGGCGCAGGGCGCCCTTGGTCGTCGCGTAAGGAACGATCGTCGCGCGGCCAAGCTCGCTGGTCACCGAGCAGATGTTGATGATCCGCCCGCGCTTGCGCTCGACCATGCGTTTGCCGACCGCTTGCGTCACGTGGAAAACGCCGTCGATGTTGATCGCCATGACTTCGCGCCAGGTCTCTTCGGGAAAAGCCTCGAAGGGCGCGCGCCGCTGAATGCCGGCGTTGTTGACGAGGATATCGATTGCGCCGATTTCGCGCTCGATGCGCTCGACCGCGGCGAGAACGGCCGGGCGGTCGGCGACGTCGAAGCGCGCGGCGTCGACCTTGACGCCTTGCGACGCGAGGCGGTCGCGGGCGGCGGCAAGCTTTGCCTCCTCGCGCCCATTGAGCACGACGCGCGCGCCGGCCTTGCCGAGGCCGCCGGCGAGCGCAAGGCCGATGCCGTCGGAGGAGCCCGTGACGAGGGCGAGGCGGCCGGAAAGGTCAAAGAGGCTGAGGTCGGGCATGATGGAGCTTCGGCAGGGGTTAAAAGCGCCTTTCTCTTAGCACGCCGCGCGGCTTTTGCCGCCGCCGGACTTGCCTCGCCCCTAGGGAGCGTTTGCGCATGAGGCAGTGAAGACAAGTACGATTTGGCCAACTCGCCCCGCGCGGCGGCTGGCTCCGATCATTGCGATCCGGTCTTTGGCGCGGCACATTGTCGAAGATCAAGGATCGCGCTGGAGCGCTCATGACCGCCTTCGTCGTCCTTCTGCGCGCCGTCAATGTCGGGGGAACCGGCAAGCTGCCGATGAGCGAACTCAAGGCGATGTGCGAAGCGGCCGGTTTCGCCAAAGTGCGCACCTTCATCGCCAGCGGCAATGTCGTCTTCGAAGGCAAGGCCTCGGAGGCTCAAGTGAAGGCCGCCCTGGAAAAGCGGCTTCTGGCCTATGCCGGCAAGCCGGTCGGCGTCTTGGTGCGCACCGCCGCCGAAATGGCGGCGGTCGCCAAAAACAATCCCTTTCCCAAAGCCGCGCCGAACCGGACGGTGGCGATTTTTCTCGACGCGCCGCCCGCGGCCGACGCGCTTGAGCGCGCAAGCGGGCGGAACGACGAAGACATGCGGCTGGGCCTTCGTGAAATCTATGTCCACCACGGTGACGGCATGGCGGGGTCGCGGCTGAAGATTCCCGCCGCCGCGGCCGGCACCGCCCGCAACATGAACACGATCGCCAAGCTCGCCG
>DASZFX010000375.1:0-13069 GCA_035939375.1 Roseiarcus sp. | reverse complement strand
CGGCGCGCCGGAGCCGCGCCTGACTTTGACCGCGCGGGTTATCCTGCGAGCCCGCGCCCGCGCCCTTCATATCGAAGGCGATGCGAAACGCGCCGTGCTGGCCAAGGCGCTTGCCGAAGGTCCGGTCCTGGAGATGCCGATCCGCGCGGTGCTGCGCGACGCGGCCGAGCGGCTGACGATTTTCGAGACGTGAGAAGCGCTCGCTCAAAGCCAATGGGGGAGGCGCGATGACGAAGAGCGCGCGCATTCGCATCGGTATCGGCGGTTGGACCTACGAGCCTTGGCGCGGGACGTTCTTTCCCGACGGGCTCGCCCAGAAACGCGAGCTCGAATACGCGAGCCGCAAGCTGACGACGATTGAAATCAACGGCACCTACTACGGCTCGCAGAAACCTGAAAGCTTCGCCAAGTGGCGCGAGGAGACGCCGGACGATTTCGTCTTCGCGGTGAAGGGGCCGCGCTTTGCGACCAACCGACGTCAATTGGCCGAGGCTGGCGATTCGATCGAACGTTTCTTCAAGAGCGGCGTGACGGAGCTTAAGGACAAGCTCGGGCCGATCAATTGGCAGTTTATGGGGACCAAGAAATTCGACCCCGAGGATTTCGAAGCCTTTCTCAAGCTGCTGCCAAAGAGCGTCAATGGCGTTGCGATCCGGCACGCGGTCGAGGTGCGTCATGAAAGCTTTCGTTCGCCCGCATTCATCGCGCTTGCGCGAAAATACGGCGTTGCGAACATCGTCGACGCGGACGGCGACTATCCCCAGATCGCCGACGTCACGGCGCCCTTCGTTTACGTCCGCATCATGGGGACGAACGAAAAGGAGAAGATCGGCTATTCCGACAAGGCGCTCGATCTTTGGACCAAGCGCGCCCAGCAATGGGCCGCGGGCGGCGCGCCCGAGGGGCTGAAGACGGTCGGCGAGCACGCTTCTGAGGAGGCCGGCCGCGACGTCTTTCTTTATGTCATCAGCGGCTTCAAAGAGCGCAATCCGGCCGCCGCGATGGCGCTGATGGGGCGGCTTAAAAAAAACGCGGCCTAGCGCATCGGATTCGCAATTTGTACCGCAGAGGCCCTCTCTGGAAACGAACGCCAACGCCACGGGCCGCCAGGTGTGAGTTCATTTGGGGTCCGATGCTCTTAGAATGCGAACGGCGTAAAAGCCCTTGGCGCCTAACTCTCCCCGAACACCCGCCTGAAAATCGCATCGACATGCTTCAGGTGGTAGTCGAGATCGAAAAGCTTCTCGAGTTCGGCCGGCCGCAGCGCTCGCGCGACGTCCTTGTCCGCCTTCAGCAGCGTCAGAAAATCGCCCTCCCCGCGCCAGACCGGCATGGCGTTGCGCTGGACGTAGAGGTAAGCGTCCTCCCGGCTGACGCCCTTTTGCGTCAGGGCAAGCAAGACGCGTTGCGAATGGATGAGGCCGCCGAGGCGATCGAGGTTCTTCGCCATGGTCTTGGGGTAGACGACGAGCTTGTCGACGACGTCGGCGAGGCGCCAAAGCGCGAAATCCAGCGTGATTGTCGCGCCGGGCCCGATCATTCGCTCGACCGAGGAATGAGAAATGTCGCGCTCGTGCCATAGCGCGACGTCCTCCAAGGCGGGCGTCACGGCGGAGCGCACCATGCGGGCAAGCCCGGTGAGATTTTCGCTCAGCACCGGATTGCGCTTATGCGGCATGGCCGAAGAGCCCTTTTGTCCTTCGGCGAAATATTCCTCCGCTTCGAGCACTTCGGTGCGCTGGAGGTGGCGGATTTCGACGGCCAGCCGTTCAACGGAGGCGGCGACGACGCCGAGCGTCGCAAAATACATTGCATGGCGGTCGCGCGGGATCACTTGCGTCGAGATCGGCTCCGCGGTCAGGCCCATTTTCCTGGCGACATATTCTTCGACGCGCGGATCGATATTGGCGAAAGTGCCGACCGCGCCTGATATGGCCGCAGTCGAAATTTCGCGCCGGGCCGCGAGCAGGCGCTCTTTCGCGCGCGCAAATTCCGCGTAGGCCTGGGCCAGTTTGAGACCGAAGGTCAGGGGCTCGGCGTGGATTCCATGCGAGCGCCCGATCGTCGGCGTCTTCTTGTGCTCAAAGGCGCGGCGCTTCAACGCCGCGAGCAGCTTGTCGACGTCCGCGATGAGAATGTCGGAAGCGCGTTGCAGCTGCACCGCAAGGCAAGTGTCGATGACGTCGGAGCTCGTCATGCCCTGATGGACGAACCGCGAATCGGGCCCGATGAATTCGGCGAGATGCGTCAGGAAGGCGATGAGGTCATGCTTGGTGGTTCGCTCGATCTCCTCGATTCGCGCGACATCGAATTCGACCTTGCCGGCTTTCTCCCAGATCGCCTTGGCGCTGGCCTTCGGGATCGCGCCGAGCTGGGCGAGCGCGTCGCAGGCGTGCGCCTCGATCTCGAACCAGATTTTGTAACGCGTCTGCGGCGCCCAGATCGCGACCATTTCCGGGCGGGAGTAGCGAGGGATCATCGGTATGTCCAAGCGGCGTCGAAGGGACCTTCTCCCCTTGCGGGAGAAGGTGGCGGCGAAGCCGCCGGATAAAGGTCCTGCGCCGTCACTTGAGGCCGGCGGATCGCCTCGCCCCGGCCCTCTCCCGCAAACGGGATAGGGGCTAAGCAATCGCCTGCTCATACACGGGATGAAGGAAAATTTCGAGCCGCGCAAAATGTTGCGCGTCGGCGCCGGCTCATGCGAACACCGGCCAACCTTCAAGGAGAATCCTTCATGCCTCTCGCCAGGACGGATGTCGTGGTCCTCGGCGCCGGAATCGTCGGGATCTCCGCCGCCCTGCATCTGCAGGCGCGCGGCCGCTCCGTCGCGATCGTCGATCGCTCGGGCGCTGCGGCGAGCGAGACGAGCTACGGCAATACCGGCATCATCCAGGCCGAGGCGATGTTTCCCTACATGTTTCCGCGCAAGCTCGGCGAGATCGCCGTCGCCGCGATGAACCGCGATCCGCGGGCCCTCATCCGCTACAGCGCGCTGCCCTCCATCGCGCCCTGGGTCTGGCGTTACTTCCTTGCTTCTTCGCCGCAAGGGCGCGCGAGCAGCGCCGCGGCGGCGCGCCCTTTGATCGCCGCCGCCGTCCCTGAGCATCGCGCCTTCGCCGCCGCCGCGGGCGCCGAGGCGCTGCTCAAAGGTCAAGGCTGGATTACAATCTACCGGACAGAGCGCGGGCGCACGGCGGCGCTCGCAGATCTCGAGGAGCTTCGCCCCTCGGCGTCGCCGCCCGATCGCTCGATCACGCAGCGCTCAGCGCCCTGGAGCCCTGGTTGTCGCAAGCCGCCATCGGCGGCGTGCATTTCAGCGACCCGTTGACGACGCCCGACCCAGGCGGCTTGGTCAATGCTTATGCCGCGCTGTTCATCCAGCGCGGCGGCGGATTGTACCCGGGCGACGCCCGCACGCTCGCCGCCTCCGGCGACGGCTGGACGGTCCAGACCTCGCGCGCGCCGCTCGCCGCGCGCGAGGCGGTGGTTGCGCTCGGCGCCTGGTCGAGCGATGTCCTCGCGCCGCTGGGCTATCGCTTTCCGCTCGGCGTCAAGCGCGGCTACCACATGCATTACGGCGCTCAAGGCGATGCGGCCTTGAGTCGGCCCGTGCTCGACGCCGAATTTGGCTATGCGCTCGTGCCGATGACGCGCGGGATGCGCCTGACCACCGGCGCCGAATTCGCCCGGCGGGACGATCCGCCATCGAACGCCCATCTCGACCGGCTGGAGCCGATCGCCCGCACTTTGTTCCCGCTGGCCGAGCGGCGGGAGGCGCAACCCTGGCTCGGCCGCAGACCCTGCCTGCCGGACATGCTGCCGATCATCGGCCCCGCGGCGAGGCACAAAGGACTTTGGCTCGACTTCGGCCATCATCACCATGGGCTGACGCTTGGGCCGATCAGCGGACGCCTTCTCGCCGAAATGATGACGGGCCAGACGCCTGCGATCGACGTCTCGCCGTTCAGCGGCGCCCGGTTCGCGTAAGGAGATCTGGGCAATTGCGGTATCAGCCGGCGGCTGCGATTCGCGTCTCGACGCCTGCCGCCCCGCGCGCAGCCGCCCGCTGTTCAGCCCTCAAGATCGCGGCGACGACGCGCTCCGTCGCGCTATGATGCGGCGAATGGCCTATCCCGGGCAAAACGGTGAGAACGGAATCGGGGATGTCGCGCGCGCAACCCACCGAGTGAATAGACGCAGACACGACGCCGTCGCAGTCGCCGGTGACGATCTCCGTCGGCGCGGCGATGCTCGGATAGCGCGAGCTTTGCGCGATCACAAAGGGCTTGAGGTCGGCGACATCCTCGGCGTTGGCGCGAAAGCGCCTCGGGCAAAGCGCGAGCTTCAGTCCCGTCGCTTCAATGTAGTTGGACGGCGTCGCGTTGGGCGCGAAGACCGCGCCGACGCCCGCTCGCAGAACGAGGAGCCCCGCGGGCAGAGCGATGAATCGGCGGAACGCCCATCCGATCCACGGCCGCGCCGCTATCCGATAGTACCAATGGACGTCGCCCGGCCAGGGATGGCTCACCGGCGCAAGCAGCACCAATCCGCGCACGAATTGCGGCGCAGCGAGCGCCAGCGCAAGAGCCAAAGCGCCGGCCAGGGAATGGCCGACCACGATCGCTTGACGGACGCCGCGCCGCGCCAAGGCGGCGCGGATGAGTTCGCCCTGCAGCGTCGGCGATGAAGCGCGCCGTCCAAGACTACGCGAACTCCAGCCGTGGCCGGGACGATCGACGGCAAGGACGCGAAAGCCAAGCGCGGAAAGCGGCCTCGCCAGCGCCAAGGCCATGTCGGCCTGATTGCCCGATGCGCCATGGAGCAGAAGTACGGCGCCGCGCTCGACGCGCTCGGCCGGCGTATCGACGACATGAATCGCGCCGCCGTCCATCGCGACGCGCTCGCCGGCCGGCGGAAAGCGCCTTTCGAAGCCGCGCGTCTTGACCTCGGTAAAAAACCCAAGAAACGCCAGGATCGCCGCCAGGCTCGCAAGGAGAGTCTCGGCGACGCCGCTCGCCGTCACAGCGACTGGCCTTGGACCGCCTTGGTCAACCGATCGACGTTGCTTTTCAGGGACTCGAGCTGAGGCGCGACAGTGAGCGCGCGACGATAGGCGCGCAAGGCGTCGTCGCGAAAGCCGCGCCGCTCGAGAATCATGCCCATGCCGGATAACGCGCCGACATGTCGCGGCTCGATCTTCAACACATGAGCGATGTCGGCCATCGAGCCCTGATCGTCATCGACGAGAAAGCGCACGGTCGCGCGTTTGTTCCAGGCTTCGGCCCATTCAGGCTGGAGATCGACGAGCTTGTCGAGCAGCGTCAGCGCGATATCGTATTTCTTGGCGCCCATGGCGCCGATCGCCCGGGCCATCAGGAGATCGCCGGCGTCTGACCCAGAATCGAGTCCGAGCCGATCGATCGCCGACAACAGGCCGGCGGTCTCCACCGCGTCCTTCGAAGCGGCGAGACGCGCGTAGAGGTCATTCAGCGTCTCAGCGCGGCTATGGGGCGCAGCCGGCGCTGTCTTGCCGGATTCTGATGCGCCCGGCTTCGCCGCGTCAGGCGGCGGCGAGAGCCCTGGCTCGAGCGCCGGCGCCTCATTGACCGGCCCATCCGGGCCCCGCCCATGCGGCGCGAGCGGCGTAACCGGCGAAGCGGGCGGGCGAAGAGACGGCGGAGCGGCCTCCTCGGCGCCAACGGGCGATGCGCCGAACGACGAGGCCGCCAAAAGCGCGAGCGCGACGATCGGACAGAAACGGATCATAAAGCGAGATTATGCGGCGCTGCGGCGCCGGTCAAAATCGTTCCCTCCGCCAAGACGGCGCGGCGTCTCACATTCGAGTGAGAGGAGCGATCAGCCCTGGCGCGCCTTGAAGCGCTTGTGTGTCTTGTTGATGATGTAGACGCGGCCCTTGCGCCGCACGAGCTGGTTGTCGCGATGGCGCTTGCGCAGCGATTTCAGCGAGTTGCGGACTTTCATGGGTCACCGGGGACTTGACGCCGCCGGGATCGACCCAGGGCTCGACGATTGGGAGGCGGTCCTATGCCTCATCTCGCCCAAACGATCAAGCTGCAAAGCGCCCCGCCTCAATCGCCGGCCTCAATCGCGCCCCTTGGGCTCCTTGGCGGCCTTGCGCCCTCCGCGCCTCCAGCGATTCTCAAACTTTCCATCAGCCGCCGATGGCCGTCCGGGATCGACGTCGGCCTTTGGCTGGTCCGCTCGACATAAACATGGGTATAGCGCCCTTGGGCGGCGGTTTTTTCGGCGCCGGCTTTGAAAACGCCAATGAGGTAGCGGACCGACGACCGGCCAAGCGATTCGACCGCTAGGCCGACCTCGAGCGGATCGGGGAAAGCGAGGCTTGAAAAGAAGGAGCAATTGCTCTCGACGACCAAGCCGACAATCGCGCTCGAAGCGGGCTCAAGCAGGCCCGCCTCGACGAGAAGCGCGTTCACCGCCGTGTCGAAATAGGAATAGTAGGCGACATTGTTGAGGTGGCCGTAGACGTCATTGTCCGACCACCGCGTCGCAATCGGCACGAAGCGGACGAAGGCGTCGCGCCCGAGTGGCGACGGCCGCGCCTCGCCCGTCTTGCTCAAGGCCTCGGCTTCGATCGAGGCCCCGTCGCGCGCGGCGCGGCGGCGCGCCAGAAGGCGGCGATCAGCGCCACAGCCAGCAGCGTCTTGACGATCGTCGCTGCAAAGAAGGGCGCAACGCCAACAGCCCATGCCTTTTCGGCGCCGATCAGCATGGCGAGCCGGGCAAAGCCGAAAGCGAAAATGATCACATGGCCGATCGTCATCGTCGCCAGCAAACGAAGGGGCGAACGATCCCAACCGCGTTCGGCGAAAAGGCCGACGATGATGGCGGCGACGAGAAAGCCGATCAGATAGCCGCCGGTCGGCCCGCCCACATAGACGAGCCCGGCGGAGGCGCCGGCGAAGACCGGCAGGCCGATCAGGCCCTCGATGAGATAGAGCGCGACCGTCGCGCCGGCGAGAGGCGCGCCAAAGGCGGCGCCGAGGATCAGGACGACGAGCGTCTGCATTGTCATCGGCACGGGATAGAAGGGAACCTGAATCTTGGCGGAGACGGCGAGCGCCAGGGTTCCGACCACCGCGAGCGCGACAAAGCGCGCCGGCGAAGCGACGCGTTCAGGCCAAAAAACCGCAGCCAGGGTCTCTCTGCGAGCGGCGCTCACGAACTGCCCTTCACGCATTTTTCAACCTTGTCCTTTGCTTAGCCGCGGTCTCGCGCTTGTATCGCCGCCAGCCTATAGAGGACGTCGTTGCGACGAACAAGTCGATCGCCGTCGCACCGAGGAGCGCATAAATGAGCGGCGATGACGACTTGACGTTCGATCAGCAGGACGCCGCGGCCGGCGAGGTCAAACGCCTCTCGCCCCTGACGCGGCGCCTCATCGCCAACAATCCTTCGCCTTTCACTTTCACCGGAACGTGCTCCTATATCGTCGGCGAAGGCTCTGTGGCGATCGTCGATCCAGGACCGCTCGATAAGGCGCATATCGAAGCTCTGCTCGCTGGAACGAGCGGGGAGACCATTCGACATATCCTCGTCACGCACACCCATCGCGATCACTCGCCCGCCGCCGCCGCGCTCAAGGCCGCGACCGGCGCAACCATCCTTGGCGCGCGGGCGTTTGCGCCGAGCGGGCCGCCTGGAGACGCCAGGGGCCTCGACGCCTCGCATGATCTTTCCTATGCGCCGGATCGCGCGCTTGAGGATGGCGAGCGCGTCGCGGGGGAGGGCTATACGCTCGAAGCGATCGCCACGCCTGGCCATTCGGCGAACCATCTCGCTTTCGCGCTGCTCGAGGAGGCGAGCCTCTTTTCCGGCGACCATGTGATGGGCTGGTCGACCACTGTCGTTGCGCCGCCGGATGGATCGATGGGCGACTACATGGCCTCGCTCGAAAAATTGCGCGCGCGAAACGAGACCGTCTTTTGGCCCGGCCATGGCGGCCCGGTGCTCCAACCCCAACGCTATATGCGAGGCCTCGCCCATCACCGCCGCCAGCGCGAGATGGCGATCCTCGCCCGGATCGAGGCCGGCGATCGGACGATCAGCGAAATCGTCGCCGCGGTCTATGTCGGGCTGGATCCGAGGCTGGTCGGCGCGGCGCGCCTTTCGACGCTCGCTCATCTGCAGGATCTGGTCGCCCGCCGCCTCGTCGCGGTCGACGGCATCGTCGATCTCAACGCGCACTTTCGCCGCGCTTGACCTATCGTTCGCGCGCGGCGTCCGCGACATCCGAGGCGAATTTCACGATCCGGCCGGCGTTTGCGCCGAAATCGTGGCGGCCGAGGCGCGATACGGAGCGGATGTCGATGCGCGTTTGCGTCGCCGAGGGCTTGATGCGAATGGCGATGTCGGAAGGAAAGCCCATGACCAGCGAGGCGGCGATGGCGTCGATATGGCCGACGCTTTCGCGCACGCTCGGCGCAATCGCGTCGACGATGCGCCAATGGCTCCCTTTGGCGACGTCGAGCGCCAGGCGATAAGCGTCGTTCGTCTCCAGATCGACCATGATCGGCTGGATCTCAGGATAGGCGCGCCGCTGCGCTTCGCGTGTCTCAGGCGATGATTCCGGCGGCGTGCGATTGCCGCGGGCCACGCGCGCTTTGGCCGAGAGCAGGAAGGTCGGCGGCGTCTCGAGGTCGGTCGAGACGTCGGCGATGATCGGCAGCGATATCGCCTTCCAGGTGAGGTAGGCGGGGTAAGCCAGCATCAACAGCGCCATGGCGAGCCCGGTCCAGGCGAGCGCCGCGCCGCGCCGCCCGGTGCGCCAGATCACCACGAAGGCGGTGGCCGCCAGGAGCCCGGTCAGGCAGGCGAATATCAAGGCCGCGCCAAGCACGGCGAGCGCTCCGGGCGGATCGACCGCGCCGATGCGCGAAAGGCCAGCGGCGACGCCGGCGACCGCCAGGGCGAAGACGCCGACGCGCCGGCTCCAGAGAGCGGCGACCGAATAGGGCTCTTCGATGATCAGGCGTCGCATGCGAGGACGGTTCTAAGGTCGCCGCCGTGCAAGGTCCACCTCATATAGGCGTAAGAGCGGCGCCCGCGTCGAACCCGCCTCAGGGCCGCCGGCGTCCCAAATTCATCAATCGCAAATCCCTTTGATCGCGCGCCATTCGTCGTCGGTGAGCAAAGCCGGGCCAGTCGTCGGCGCGTCGGCGGCCTTCAGGACGGCGAGCCGATCCTGTGACAAAGGGTGCGAGGCGAGCATTCCGCCCTGCTCCGCGCCGGTCATGCGCATGAGAAACTCGCCCAGCGGGCGCGGCGAGCGGCCGAGCCCGCGCATGATGCGCCCGGCGAAGGCGTCGGCGCTAGCCTCCGCGTCGCGCGAATAGGCGGAGGCGATCAGCGCGCGGCCCGCAACGATTACCGCGCCCGAACCGCTGACGTCGCCCAGCAAGAGGCTGAACAGAAAACCCGCGCCGCCCGATGCGATCATCTCGCGCAATCCGTCGCGATGGGCGAAATGGCCAAGCTCATGAGCGAGTACGCCGGCAAGTTCATCCGGGCTTTGCGCCTTGTCGAGAAGGCCGCGCAGGATGAAAACGCGTCCGCCCGGCAAAGCGAAAGCGTTGGCGACGCGCGAATCGAGCACGCTCGTCTCGATCCGCACTCGCAGGTCCCCTTCGACGGCCAGCAGCGAACTGAGTTTGCGCAAGGCGGCGAGACCGCCGGCGCCGGTGCAGGAACTTTTGCCAAAGGCGACCGCGACCTGATTGGCGGCGGCGTCGCCGAACCTCTGCTCGAGCGAATAGGGAATGAGAGGAATGATCCGATCGGCCGCGAGCGGCGCGCCATAGATCGCCATCAAAACGATGGAGACGGCGGCCGCTAGCGACCAGAAGAGGATCTTTCGCAAGCCGCCCCGCCGACCAATAGCGTGATCCTCATCCAGGGCGGGACAACGCGCGGCGACGGCGTCAGCGACGGCGGTGTCGGAAATGTCGAGACGGGCGAGTTCGCGCGCGGCAAGGGATCGCAGCCGGAGCGCCCCCGGCGCGCCATCGGCGCGGCGGATATCGGCGTAGGACCAATCGTCCAGCACCGCGTCGCCCTCGAGCACGCTGAGCCGATCGCCGAGGCGCACGCGGGCGGCGTGTCGCCGCGCCAAAAGACCGTCGAAATAGACGGCCTCGCCCTCGATCGGGGGGCCCATCAAAAGCCGCCCATATCGAGCCCGTCGAGCAGGCCTTCGCCGAAGGCGTTCGACGCGGCGCCGCGGGCCGAAACGGACCCGGTCGCGCCGCCGCCGAGGGGCGGTACAAAATTGTGCAAGCTTCACCCCCTCGACAAGCGAAACGGTCAGCGCGCGAACAAAATGCGCCGCGCCCTTCTTACGGGACGCGCCGTTACGCCGTCGGCAATCGATAATTGGCGAAAGCCTCTCGTAGTTTCAATTTGTTGATCTTGCCGGTGGCCGTATGCGGAATTTCCTGCACCAACTGAACGTCGTCGGGCATCCACCATTTGGCGATGCGGCCGTTGAGATAGTTCAAGACCGAATCGCGCTCCGGCGTCTTGCCCTCTTTCGGCACGATGATCAGCAGCGGGCGTTCGTCCCATTTGGGATGGACGACGCCGATGACTGCGGCTTCGGCGACTTCGGGATGTCCGACCGCGATATTCTCGATCTCGATCGAGGAAATCCATTCGCCGCCCGATTTGATGACGTCCTTGGCGCGATCCGTGATCTGCATATAGCCGTTGGGATCGATCGTGGCGACGTCGCCGGTGTCGAAGAAGCCATTCTCGTCGAGGATTTCGCCGCCCTCGGCCTTGAAATAGGACTTCACCACGGCGAAACCGGCGACTTTCAGATGGCCGAACTTAGCCCCGTCCCAAGGCAGCTCCTTGTCCTCGTCGTCGGTGATCTTCATTTCGACGCCGAAAGGCGCCCAGCCCTGCTTGGCCTTCAGCGCAAGGATCTCCTCGTGCGGGCGATTTGCTGCGATGGGCTTGATCGCGCCGGTCGAACCGACAGGGCTCATCTCGGTCATGCCCCAGGCGTGACGCACTTCGACGCCGTAATCGTCCTCGAAGGCGCGGATCATCGCCGGCGGGCAGGCCGAACCCCCGATGCCGACCATTTGCAGCGTCGACAGCTTAAGATTGTTCTTCTGCATATGTTGCATCAGCATCAGCCAGACCGTAGGCACGGCGGCCGTGAAGGTGACGCGCTCGCCCTCCAGCAAGTCATAGATCGAGGCGCCGTCGAGCTTGGCGCCGGGCATGACCAGTTTCGCGCCGCGCATCGGGCAGGAGAAAGCGAGCGACCAGGAATTGGCGTGGAACATCGGTACGACCGCCAGAACCGTATCGCTGGAGCGCACCCTCAACCCGTCATCGCCGGTGCAGGCCAGCGAATGCAGGACATTGGAGCGATGCGAATAAAGCACGCCCTTGGGATTGCCGGTCGTGCCCGACGTGTAGCAGAGGCCGGCGGCGGTGCGTTCGTCGAATTCGGCCCAGCGGAAATCGCCGTCCGCTTCGGCGAGCCATTCCTCGTAAGCGACCGCGTTTTTGAGTTTCGTCCGCGGCATATGCGCGGCGTCGGTCAGAACGATATAGCGCTCGACGCTCGGCAGCTTGTCGGCCAGGGTTTCAAGCAGCGGCACGAAGGTCAGATCGGTCATCACCATGCGATCTTCTGCGTGATTGATGATCCAGGCGATCTGATCGGGGAAGAGGCGCGGGTTGACCGTATGATAAATCGCGCCGACGCCGACGATCGCGTACCATGCCTCCAGGTGCCGATAACCGTTCCAGGCGAGGGTCGCCACCCGATCGCCAAGCTTGATCCCGTCGCGCGCCAGGCGCTGCGCCCCTTTCAGTGCGCGCTTGCGAACGTCGACATAGGTCTCGCGGTGCATGGGACCTTCGATGGTCCGCGAGACGACTTCCTGGCCGCCGTGCTGGATCGCCGCGAAATCGATCACCTTGTGCAACAGCAGCGGCCAATCCTGCATCTGTCCGAGCATATCGTCCTCCCCAGCGGTCACAGCCCGTCGCGTCCCCTCGGACTGCAGGCGGCCACCGCTAATTTAGCCTAACATGCCAATCGCAACGAGACGTGGCAAGCTAAGGAGCGGCAAATTGCCCAGCAACGCCAAGGCCGTTAGCATAGCCGGGCGAGACAGATCTGCGCGGGGAAGGTCAGGCGGATGAGCGAAGAGGCGGGCGAGGCTGAGGCGGTCCGGGTATGGTTCCGCTTGATGCGCCTGGAGACGCGGATGCGGGTGGCCGTGGCCGACCGGTTGCGTCATATCGGCCTCTCCGTCCCGCAATGCGACGTGCTGACGACGCTGACCGAGCGGCAAGGCATCAGTCAACAGGCGCTGGCCGAGCGGCTTTATGTGACCAAGGGCAATATTTCGGGCTTGATCGATCGGCTCGTCGCCGCCGGCCTCGTCGAGCGCCGCCCGATCGTCGCCGATAAGCGCCAGCACGCGATCTACCTGACGGCCGCCGGCCGCGCCGCGGCGGAAAAAGCAATCGCCTGCCAGCATCGCTTCGTCGCCGAGACGATCGGCCGCCTGCCGGCAGGCAAGCTCACCTCGCTCGACCAACTCCTGATCGAGACGCGCGATCTGGTTCGGGCGCGGACGGGCGGGTGAGGCGAGCGTTGCGTCGGCGCGTCGCGCTTCATCGGCGTTTGAGCGTACGTACGCGGCCAGGGCGCCGCTGCTGCCTCTTGGCCGAGCGAAAGTGACTTGCAGCGTCTCAAGAGGGTAAGCCGCGTCGCTTGGGCGCGGCGGTCTCTCTAGGAGCATCGGACCCCCAAATGAACTCACTTGGCGGGAGGCGGGAGGCGCAAGCCGCCACAGACCTTTCGGTCAGCGCGTTCCGGTCACTGTTCCAAATAATGGCGGCCCGTGGCGTTGGCGGTTGTTTCCAGAGAGCCTCTGCGATTCAAATTGCGAATCCGATTCTCTAGACGGTCGCTGCGGCCGAGATCGCAGTCGAGGCCAGCCTGTCCACGAGGTCGACGAGCCCGCCGATATCGTCAAGCACATGATCGGCCTCGTTG